>NZ_JASCOM010000029.1:0-50570 GCF_029959925.1 Pseudomonas sp. PS02303 | reverse complement strand
GATCTCAGGGACGCCTTCGCGGGCAAGCCTCGCTCCTACGTCCGATTATTTTTCCCAGTCGGCCTTGGCGATGTGCAAGCCATGCAGCCCTTTATACGCAGCACGTTCAGGCTGGCTCCAGCCCTCGAGCAATGAATCCTCCAACCGATAAATCTCCACGCCCAGCGGGCGACAGACGCTGAGCGGATCCTGCGCATCCGGCCCCCACATGGCCAGTGACAGGTCCCCTCCCGGACAGGTCGACAGCGCACACAGCAAATCGATCTCGGCAAAGAACTCCAGGTAATCGCCCTTCTGCGCCGGACAGGCTTTCATGAAGTACATGTCGTCGTGGTTAAGGCCCGTGCACTGGAAAATGTTCAGCACGTCATGCACATCGAACTCGGTCAGGCCATGGGGCAACACGGCTCGCGTCAGGTTGGAATGGCAGTGATGATGGAAATCCTCGCCGGTGAGCATTTTGTTCACATAGGGATCACAACGAGTGCCGAGTAAATCGTGCAAACGACCGCCATGCTCATCGATGCCGTAATCGGCCAGGCTGTCGTCGGTAATGGTCACCAGCGGCCGCAAGAAAGGCAGGTTCGACCAGAGCCGGTCATGGGTGCTGACATGGGCGCCCTGCAACTGCCGTGTGCGCGCCGCCCACAGACGCTCGCGCGGGTCGTTGGCATTCCACACATTGAAATCGCCGACTTGCGGGCCGACCGGGGTGGTCACGCGAAACACGTGCCCGGCCGGCACGTTCCAGGCCCGCCCGGTACGGATCGGCACCTCAAACTGCTCGATCAGCGAACGGCCCTCCTTCCTGTCGCGGATCCGCTCGTAAAACGCTTTGTCCACCTGCAAGGCCGAGCCTTTGCTGACTTGATAGGCCGCCGGATAGTCTTTGTACATGGCACACATCCTCGATCAGTGATGGGGGGTTGGGGCAAGCATTCGCAACAGAAGGTGTTCAGAGTCATCGAGGTAAGCGCTCATGGCGTCTGCGGCGGCGCGCTTGTCGCCCTCAGCGAGAAAGTCATGGATCTGCCGGTCGCGAGCCAGCCAGGGCGCCTGAAAACGTGATTCATCGGGCGCGGCGCAGAACGCCAGGCGCAGTTGCGCAACAACGTTGGTGAAAAACTCATCGAACAATGGGCTGCGCAGCAACCCGACGATGTGTTGATGAAACGCCAGGCTGTGGGTGCCGACGGCGCGCCAGTCCTCGCGTTCCCGGGCCAGCTCGGTGGCCTCCAGCGCCTCGAGCATCCGGCCCGATTGATCATCGCGCAATGGCGGGCTCACGCTGATGGCTTGCAGTTCCAGGGTACGCCGGACCTTGAACAAATCCCGAACATCATCCTGACCCAGCTTGCGCACCATCACGCCCTTGTTGCGCACGTAACGGGTCAGTCCATCCTGCCCCAGGCGGTGCAACGCTTCACGAATGGTGTTACGGGAGGCGTTGTAGGCAGACACCAATTCGTTTTCCACCAGCGCCATACCAGGCAGCAGGCGACCGCCTATGATGTCGGCGCGCAACTCCAATGTGATGTGATCGGCCAGGGACAGTCCACTGTTCATGCTCATCGCCTCGTGATTGTTCAACAATCGTCTGCTGACAAGTAATCACTATTCGTGCCAGCTGAATCGATGCGGCAGGACGAAGTTGGTCGCATCTGCATGCTTTTTAGAAGTAGAAGTACAGTCACCATCCCATTTTCATTGGTTAAGATGGCGCATTGTTGCGGAGATTTCAGATGCGTTACTCGCAGGACCATAAAGCCCAGACCCATCAACGCATCATCAAGGAAGCATCGGCGCGATTTCGCCGCGACGGTATTGGCGCGACCGGCCTGCAACCCCTGATGAAAGCGTTGGGGCTGACCCACGGCGGGTTCTACTCGCATTTCAAGTCCAAGGACGAACTGGTGGAAAAGGCCCTGCAGGCCGCCGGCGAACAGTGCGACGCCATCTGCGCCGAGCTGTTCGCGCAGGAGCACCCGCTGGAAGCATTCATCGACACCTATCTGTCTGAATGGCACCAGACGTCACCCGATCAGGGTTGCCCACTGCCGACCATGTCCTCGGAGCTTGGCTTGCGCGGACAACCCAGTCCGACCTCTGACGTGGTGCTCAATTCGAGGCTGGAACAAGTGCAAGGCACGCTTGAAGGCGAAGATGCCGCCGACCGCAGCATCTTCATTATGTCGGCCCTGGTCGGGGCGTTGTTGCTGTCGCGCAGTGTCGAGAATCCGGAGATGGCCCAGCGGATTCTCGACGTGACACGCGAATTTCTCAAACAGCCCTGGGATTAATCCTGCCAGCGTTTGAAGAGCACGCTGGCATTGACCCCGCCAAACCCGAAGCCATTGGACAGTGCATACTCCATCGTCATCGGCCGCGCCTGACCGTGGACGATGTCCACGCCTTGCGCCGCCGGGTCCGGGTTTTCGAAATTGAGGGTGGGCGGCACGACTTGATCGCGGATCGCCAACAGCGTAAAGATCGCCTCAATCCCGCCCGCCGCCCCCAGCAAATGCCCGGTGGCGGACTTGGTCGATGTCACCGCGATCTTGTTGTCCGAACCGAACAATGACTTGATGGCCGCCAATTCTCCAAGGTCCCCAACCGGGGTCGAGGTGGCGTGAGCGTTGAGATGCTGCACCTGTGCGGCAGAAATGCCCGCCTGGGCCAGGGCCAGCGACATCGCCCGACGCGCGCCGCTGCCATCTTCGGGGCCGGCAGTCAGGTGATAGGCATCGGCACTGGTGCCGTATCCGACCAGTTCGGCCAAGGGCTGAGCGCCACGGGCAAGGGCATGTTCAAGCGATTCGATCACCAGAAGGCCAGCACCTTCCCCCATCACGAAACCATCACGACCACTGTCGAATGGCCGAGAGGCACGCTCTGGGGTGTCGTTATAACCACTGGACAAGGCACGCGCAGCCGCGAAGCCGGCGAGGCTGACCCGATCGATCGCGGCTTCCGCGCCCCCGCACACGGCGATATCCGCCTCACCACAACGAATCAGCCGCGCGGCGTCACCAATCGCCTGGACCCCGGCCGCGCACGCTGTCACCGGAGCACCCAGCGGGCCTTTGAAACCATGCTGGATCGACACATGACCGGCCGCGAGGTTGACCAGAAAGGAAGGAATGGTAAATGGCGACAAACGTCGCGGACCGCGGCTGTCGGTTGTACGGACCGCATCGGCAATTGCGCCGAAACCACCCACGCCCGAGCCGATAATCGTCGCGGTGCGCTCCTGAGCATTAGCGTCTTGCGCTTGCCAACCGGACTGCTCCACCGCCTGGCGCGCGGCCTCCATGGCAAACATAATGAAGCGGTCCATTTTTTTCTGCTCTTTGGGCGGCGTCGCCCGGTCCGGGTCGAAACCCGCCTCGGGATCTTCCGTCATGGAGAGCACCGCGCCGCCGACCTTGGCCGGCAGATCAGCGACCACTTCGTCAGGCAACTGACGCAACCCGGAGCGTCCAGCCAACAGGCGCCCCCAGACCACCTCGACATCGCTACCCAGCGGGGACACCAGGCCCATGCCCGTTACAACCACTCGACGATTACTCATACCGCAATTACCTCAAGCCGATTGAAGACGCCTCACTTGTAACGCGTGGCGGCCGTACTTTTGGAAAGATTCGGGGCCATCACCAGACGAGCTTTTACAAAGTCATCCCACTCGGAGGCGTTCGGCAACGATGGAATGGTGATCAGCTCACCCTGGTCCAGACCGGACAATGCCGCATCGACCATCTCCCCGGCTTCCATCACCATGTCTGCGGGAATCTGAGTAGCGTCGATACCGGAGCGCTCCCAGATTTCAGTGCGTGTTACGCCTGGCAACACGGCCTGGACCTTGACCCCGGTACCGTCCAGTTCCGCGTTCAACGACTGCGTCAGACTTAACACATAAGCCTTGCTCGCGCTGTAAGTCGCGTTGAATCGCTCAGGAAACAACGCCACTACCGAGGCGATATTGATGATCGTGCCACGGCCAGCCTTTGCGAAAGCGGCGGCCGCTGCCGATGCCAGGCGCGTGACGGTGGTGACGTTGAGCTGGATCAGCTTTTCCATCTGGTCCATGTCGGAATTGGCCAACAGACCATCCGTTGCGACACCGGCGTTGTTGAGCAGCAGGCTGATACTCGAATCGCTGCGTAGACGCTGTTCGAGCTTCAGAACGTCATCTTTTTGTGTGAGGTCTGCCTTGAGCACTTCGACCTGGACACCATGCTCGGCGCGCAACTTGCTCGCCGCTGCCTGCAAGCGTTCCTCGTCGCGAGCGACCAGCAACAGATCAAAACCACGCGCCGCCAACCGCTCAGCGTAGATGGCGCCGATTCCGGAGGAGGCTCCGGTGACGAGGGCGGTTCCTTGGGTCTGGACAGAATTCATTAGCGTGCTCCTGGGAGGATGCGATTGGAAGAAGAGCGTCTGCTTTGGCGGACTCAGGAATTATTATAGGCATAATCCAAAGACAATATGATAGTCGTAATTTTTTACATACCGATAGAAGGCAAGCCGCCGTCCATAACGCCAAAATCGAGTAGGAGGCGGATTTACATCCGCCGTCCTCTCACACCACCGTACGTACGGTTCCGTATACGGCGGTTCAGGCTATGCGACTAAGTCTGTTTATCGTATCCAGTATCGAGACAAGCCCCAGTGCATCCCATCGCTTTTTTTGGCAGAGCCAGATTCATATGGGATGCACCCGCGTTCCACCATGGACCTCGACCATTGAAGGCTGACTTGCAGGCGGTCACCTCGCTGAGCCCGAGACGCATCAGGTTGCGGGCCCTCGTCGAGGACAGCTTCCACTGACGCCACACGGCACAACGAAGTTTTCGACGCACCCATCCGTCAAGCTCTCCAAGGGGACCTTTGCTCTGGCTGAGCTTGAAGTAACCACTCCAGCCAAGCAGGACAGGGTTCAGTTGCTTGACTACGTCCGACAACTTTCGGCCCCTCGCTCCACGCAGCAAGGTTCTGAGTCGGCCACGCAGGCGACCCAGACTCATCGTCGCCACTCTCAGCCTCGGCTGTCGATGCCAGCTCATCCCATAACCCAGATAGTCGCAGACCCAAGGCCGTGCCACGCGGCTCTTTTCCCTATTCAGCGTCAGTTTCAAACGCTGCCGCAGAAAGCGCTCGACGCCTGCCATCACTCGCTCGCCAGCATGACGGCTACGCACATAAATGTTCGCGTCATCCGCATAGCGCACGAAACGGTGGCCCCGTCGCTCCAGCTCACGGTCAAGTTCGTTGAGCAGGATGTTCGACAGCAGCGGCGAGAGGGGGCCGCCTTGCGGCGTCCCTTCCTGCCGTCGACTGGCGAGTCCGTCTGACATAGTTCCCGCTTCGAGGTAACGCCGGATTAGCGTGAGCACTCGCTTGTCTTCGATTTGACGCTCCACGTAGGCCATCAGCACGTCGTGGTTGACCCGATCAAAGAACTTCTCCAGATCAAGTTCCACACACCAGCGATAGCCCGCCGCCACATGGACACGGGCCATTTCAATGGCTTGGTGAGCGCTTCTGCCCGGACGAAAGCCGTAGCTGTAGTCCGAGAACAGTGGGTCGAAGATCGGCGTGAGCTGTTGCAACAGCGCCTGCTGGATCAGGCGATCCACGACGCTGGGAATGCCCAGCTGTCTTGTTCCACCTTTGGGTTTGGGGATCTCGACGGCGCGCACACCTTGCGGGTGATACTCACCGGCCAGCAACCGAGCCTTGAGGGTCGGCCAATACTGTTTCACGTAGCCCGCCAAGTGGTCGACCGCCATGCCATCGGCACCCGGTGCGCCCTTGTTGCTAACTACGCGTTGATACGCACGCTTAAGGTTGGCGGGTGCAAGCACCCGTTCCATCAGCGTGTCCGACTCCGCGTTCGTCCACGTCACAGACGCCGCCGATACCTGTGCGCTGTCAGCCGTCATCCTCGGATTCTGTCCGGGACTAGGAGTAACAGTCTTCTCTGGGAGAAATTTCTGCATTTCGGTATCCAACGAGACTCTGACGCCTACTGGCGGCATAACCTGTTCGGCCCTTGGTGACGCGGTTAGTCGCCACTTACTACGGCCTCGGCTGACTTCTGCACGCTCATCCCGTCGCCTCTCGGCGTCGGTAGCACAGGGGCAAACGTACAGATCTCCCAGGGTAATTCGCGTGACCTTCCTGCTTATGCCTGTCGGATTTACGTCGTAGCGTTCCGTGCAAGTATTGGGCTTTGATGATGCATGCCATCTCACCCCGCTACGCCGCCTAATCCGCTTCCTGTTCGTCAGGCCAGCACTTTGCCTCGGGCTTCCTTCAGATTCGCAGTCACCCACGACACCCTTGCCTCTGGCTAACACTTCCCCTTGCCGGGTGTGTAGAGGACTTTCACCTCCAAGTCACCAGCATGGCCACCACAGCCAAGCTGGTTGCGCTTGCGCGCAACGCGCCATGCCTGGCGCACATGCAAAAAGGCCGGTCAATGACCGGCCTCTTGGGCGTTTATCTAAAGCTTAGTTCACTTCCAGCTTCTCGCGGTTCTTATCCAGAATCGCCTTGCCTATCCCCTTCACTTCCAGCAGCTCGTCTACGGACGAAAAAGGCCCATTACTGTCACGATAAGCAACAATCGCTTTAGCCTTGGCTTCCCCGATACCGGATAGCTCACGCTGCAGCGTGGGTGCATCCGCTCCATTGAGATCGACTTTGGCTGACTGGGTCTTGGGCGCAACTTCCACCACCAGTGGTGCATTGCCAGCCTCCGGTTTTGCCGCAGGCGCGGCGATGGCAGCAATAGAGGCGCTGGTCAGCAGGGCGAAAACCAGAGAGTAGAAATAGCCAGTACGCATAAATGAAGCTCCATGACATCGATTGAGAAAGCAGCTTTTCCGAAGCTGCCTCCCAAACTTAGGCGATGTGGTGGAGCTGTCAAAAGTGTGTCTGTTGCAGGATGTGAAACAATCAGGGTTCGAGGCGGCGTTGTTGATAGATCCAGTCGACGATTTCGCCGTCGGGGGAGTAGCCGCTGACGGTTTCGCGCAGGAGTTGGCGGACGCGGGAGTAGTCGTCCTCCTCGACGGCGATCAGCAACTCAGTCAAGCGTCCCTTGAGAACATCCCACGGAAGATGGTCTTCGTTGGCGCTCATGATCATCGGATGTTGCGTGGCTGCCACGTTGTCGCCGATCAGCAACTCCTCGTAAAGCTTCTCACCGGGACGCAGCCCGGTGAACTCGATGGAGATGTCGCCTTGCAAGTTCTTGTCCGAACGAACGCTCAAACCGGACAGATGAATCATCTTCTCCGCCAGCTCGACAATCTTCACCGGTTCGCCCATGTCCAGAACAAACACATCACCGCCCTGCCCCATGGAACCTGCCTGGATCACCAGTTGCGCGGCTTCGGGGATGGTCATGAAATAGCGAGTGATTTTCGGATGCGTGACCGTCAACGGACCACCGGATTTGATCTGGCTGTGGAACAAAGGGATCACTGAGCCGGAGGAACCCAGCACATTGCCAAAGCGCACCATGGTGAACCGGGTTTTGTTGACCCGGGATACATTAGCCTTGTCACCAAACAGTACCGGGGCGATTTCACGACTAAGGGCCTGAAGGGTCAACTCCGCCAACCGCTTGGTGCTGCCCATGATATTGGTCGGACGAACGGCTTTATCGGTGGAGATCAACACAAAGTTGGCCACACCCGACTGCAAGGCAGCCTGAGCGGTGTTCAACGTGCCGATGACATTATTGAGCACGCCTTCAGCGATATTGTGCTCGACCATCGGCACATGCTTATAAGCGGCGGCGTGATAGACGGTATCCACGCGCCAGGTCTTCATCACATCGAGCAGTTTGTGCGGGTGACGGATGGAACCGAGCATGGGCAACAACTTGACCGACACCGACTCACGGCAGCCGCGCTGCTCCAATTCAGACAGAATGCTGTAGAGATTGAATTCACTGTGCTCGAACAACAGAAGCGTGGTCGGGCCAAGGGAGAAAATCTGCCGGCACAACTCCGAACCGATCGAACCGCCCGCGCCAGTGACCATCACTGTCTTGCCTTTGATACAGCGTTCAAGCAAATCCGGTTGCGCGGGGACCGAGTCGCGGCCCAGCAAGTCAGCGATATCCACTTCCTGAATGTCTTCAACCTTGACCCGACCACTGGCCAGATCGGTGAAGTTCGGGACGCTTCGTACGTGAAGCGGATAACCTTCCAGCAAATTGAGAATTTCCCGGCGTCGTGCGCGGGTGGAGGACGGTAGGGCCAGGAGAATTTCCTGGGCACTGGTGACGTCGATCATCTGTTGAATGTGTTTGGGTTTGTAGACCTGAAGGCCTGAAATGGAGCGATCGGAGATGCTTGGGTCGTCGTCGATGAATGCCACAGGGCGCATCACCCGGCCCATGCGCAGCGCAGCAACCAATTGATTGCCTGCCACGCCTGCACCATAGATGGCGACCTTGGTGAGGCCGTCGTCGCGGCTGGTGAATGGTACGTGCTGGGCGGCGGTGAACCAGTCGCCCATGAAGTATTGGCGCATGCACAGGCGTAGGCCGCCGATGATCACCATGCTCAGCCACCAATAGTTGAAGATGATGGAGCGTGGGACGACGGTTTGGTGGTTGCTGTACCAATAGACGACGACCGCCAGGATCAGCGATGACAGGCTGACCGCCTTGACGATTGCGATCAGCGCATCATTGCCGAAATAACGCATGACAGCGCGATACATGCCGAAGCGGATGAAGAGCGGTATGGCAACAACCGGCGCACAGGCGAAGAGCCAGAAATGGACCCTGAGTGGGTTGTACATATCATCTATGCCGAGGCGCACGATGAAGGCCAGCCATAAAGCGACCCACACCAAAACCACATCGGTAGCGACCTGTATCAGCCTTTTCTGCCGACGAGGCAAACCCAGCAAAACTGTCCGCACTTTATCCATTCACGCATTCGAGCACGTAGCTCCCTCCTTCACACAGTCGTCGACCGGCATTGTAACCTCAATACACGAATGATCAGCCGAATACTTGTCCGATACCGCCCAGTCGCGCTGGTCCGTTTTTCAACGTTTCAGCACGAGCATTTTGTGGAAAGCATAGCTACAATTCATCGATTGGCCGAAATTAAGACGTTCTTGAATTTGCGAATTGAAGACCTTCAGCATGATGCCGATAAGCCATGACTGGACACACATTCATTGGTATAACGAGGCGGTGAACCAGATCACTTCCAAATACCTGTGTTCCTAATCCGATATTGGTCAATTTAGAACGAGACAACATGTCCGAAAATCTTATAGCTCACTCGCAAACTGTGAATATCGAGCGCCGCAGCGCTATAAAAAATCAGCGCCCTATTGTGATTTGGCTAACGGGCCTGAGTGGGGCTGGCAAATCATCCATTGCGAATGCCTTGGAGCTGGCACTATGCGATGCAGGCCGCCATACCTATTTGCTTGATGGTGATAATGTTCGGCTTGGACTCTGCCAGGACCTAGGGTTTAGCGACGCTGATCGTGTTGAAAACATACGACGTATTTCAGAAGTAGCTAAACTATTCACTGATGCGGGGCTGATCGTCATCACGGCGTTTATATCCCCATTCATACGCGATCGCGCCTTGGCCCGCGACGTGATTGGCGAAGAAAGCTTCATTGAAGTTTTCATCGATACGCCGCTGAGCGAATGCGAGCGGAGAGACCCTAAAGGCCTTTATAAAAAAGCCCGAGAAGGACTGATAAAGAACTTCACAGGTATCGACTCTAGTTATGAGCCGCCGTTGAATCCACACATAAGGATTAATACGTTAGAGGACGATCTTGATGCAGCGGCTCAGCGCATTATCGACTTCATTAATAAGCAGCCGTCGAAATGAAGACGTTAGTCATCATTGGCGCGGGATTCAGTGGAACAGTCGCCGCGATAGAATTCTTACGTTCTGCCCCACCCGGCGCCAGACTCATAATCATCAACAGATCTGGAACCATTGCACGCGGCCTGGCTTACGGCACCAACAGTTCAAAACATCTGCTGAACGTACCCGCTGGCAATATGAGTGCATTGGCGGACAAACCTGACTCTTTTTTACAGTACTGCCAGTCTTTGCTGCCAGATACAACATCAAGTTCTTTCGTATCCAGAAAACTATACGGAAACTATTTGGCATCACTTCTGGACAATACCGAACTCAACACAAAAGCGAATGTCGCTATCGAGCGGATAACGGCTGAAGTCAAAAGCCTGACCCCTCATGAGCATGGGGCATATATTGATTTGTGCTCAGGCGAAAAAATATTTGCCGATCAAGTCATTTTAGCATTTGGTCATTTTCCACCGCGTAATCCTGCCGTACTTCAGGACGTACTGGAGTCTTCCAGCTACATGGCAAACCCTTGGAACGGTTCGGTCTCTCTCCCCGAGAATCCACACGCGTCAATTTTATTGATTGGGGGTGGCCTCACTGCTCTCGATGTGATTTCCAGCCTGAGGCAAGTATCCAGTACCGGTCAGATTTATATGCTGTCTCGTCGCGGCCTTCTGCCATTGGCGCACCGAACGACTAAAAGCGCATCGCAAGCGCCAGTTTCATTTCACGATGAACTACTGAATGCAGCACCCACGGCCCGGAGCTATTTACGCTCAATCAGGGCACAGATTAAGTCCAGCGCAGCATCCGGCATCAACTGGCGAGACATTATCGCGGCCGTACGCCCTATTACATCCAGTCTGTGGATCAGGCTTCCCGAGCATGAGCGAAGCAGGTTTTTACGCCACGTACAACCTTACTGGGACGTCCATCGCCACCGAGTAGCGCCAGAGACTTACACGCATTTCGATGAAGCGCTGAAACATAAAAAAATCGTGCCGATAGCCGGTCGAATCAAGTCCATTGAACTCCACAATGGCAAACCGCTCGTCTCCATCCAGTCACGCGGCACACAAGACGTCAAGAAAATACCTGTTGATCGCATCATAAACTGCACGGGCCCTAATTCGAACCCAAACTTGATAGAAGAGCCGCTGATCCAACAGCTTATCAGCGACGATCTGATTTCTGTCGATAGCCTGGGCTTGGGGCTATTGGTGGATAACCAATTGGCGGTCACAAGCAAAGACGGGACCCCTTCCGAGTGGCTGAGTTATGTCGGCCCGATGCTGAAAGCCAACTTCTGGGAAGCAACGGCAGTACCGGAACTACGTCTCTACGCCTCAGCGCTTGCCAGAAAAATATCGAATAAATTCAACAACCTGTAAGGTCCATTTGTGAATAGCTTTACAGTTCCTGATGCAGCAGACATCTTGGGCGGTGGGCTGCAACATCACCTCGAAGAAACAGGAACCCATCAGATAATGAAAGCTGTACTTGTACTCGGCGACTCCCATGCCTTGGTTTTCAGCTCTGAACAAATGAAAACCTTGTTTCCTGAGTACTCATTTGAAGTGACGTCCGTTGGCGGCGCCACGGTCTCCGGATTAAAAAATCCAAACGCCGTAACCCAGGCAATGCCGCAATATATGTCGGCACTGGAAACAACCACGGCGAACACTGTGATCGTGATGCTTGGTGAGGTCGATACGGGCTTTGTGATTTGGTACAGGGCTCAAAAGCATGGCAGTTCCGTAGAACAGATGCTTCAACAGGCTCTCGAAAACTACCAAAAGCTCTTGCTGGATGTGGCGAGCAGATTTCACGTCATCTGCGTCAGCACTCCTCTTCCAACCATCCGAGACAACATGGACTGGGGAGAAGTAGCCAATTTGCGAAAAGAAGTGAAAGCGTCACTTTCGGACAGAACATTACTCACCATAAAGTTCAACACACTCATGGAAGCCTTTTGCGTCCGCGAAGGCATAAGCCACCTGAACTACGATAGCTGCTCTATGGATGAAAGCGGCACGCTGAAAGCATCACTTCGCAACCCAGACCCCAATGATCACCATTATGAACCATCTGCCCATGCACTGATGATTGAGCCCCTCCTGAGCCCTGTGCTCAAACAGTACACAAGCCTCAAGCGAACGAGCTTCGACAACCCTGATATGGTGGATGAGCAAACACCTGAAAAGCGCTCCTTCCTTCGTAGGCTATGGGATTCACTTTTCTGCAGACAATAAAAAATCGCTCAGTGGCGATTTCCGGGGGACATCTCATTGTGCTTCAGTGAAGTCGCTGACCGTGATTGCCAGCAGATGCAATGGCCCTTGGGAGTCCATTCCAACTGCTGGTTTTCAACATTTTAGCCAAAGTGGCGATGTATTGGTCTCTACATCACGCACCCGATCAACTGTTTTTCAGGCAATTCTCGAAGCCGGTTTTTCCAGCAACCACATCGAAAACTGCTCCACGCCCTGTTCGAAGCTCACGGTCGGAGCCCATCCCAGCGCGTTTTTTGCACGGTCTATATTTAATACGCTGACCGGCACATCAAAGCCTCGACCCGACAAGTATTGGCGGTTGGCGACTCGCCCGGTGATCTTTTCGATCGTATCGAGCACTTCATTCAAGCTGTGCCCATGACCTGAACCGATGTTGAATACGTGCTCTTGCCTTGATGGCTCAAGAGCCGCGAGCAGGGCTTGCACGACATCGGCAACATGAATGTAGTCACGAACGACGGAACCATCACCCCAAATCTCGATCGGTTCATCCCGCAACACTTTACCCAGGAACACGGCTACCGCACCTTGGCTGGCGTGCGTGCGCTGACCTTCACCGAAGGGATTGGCCAAACGCAAAACGGTGTAGTCCAGGCCATGCAGACGATGGAAAAGCGCTAGGTATTTTTCGATCGCCAGTTTCGCAATCCCATAAGAGCACACAGGTTCTGTTGCGTGCGTTTCGGGGATTGGTACCTGGATAGGGTCACCGTAAACGGTGCCACCCGATGAAACGAAAATCACCTTCTTGACGCCCGACTTGAGCGCCAGCGTCAGTAACCGAATCGTCGCGACGAGATTGCTTTCCACATCAAAAACGGGGTCCGCATTTGAAGACTTCGGTAATGTGGTCGATACCAAATGGTAACAAATATCGCAATCTTGCAACGCTTCGCTTATATCAGCTTCGCTAGTGAAATCGCCTTCATACAGTTCGAAATGAGGATGCTTTGCGTGAGAGTCTCCAAGCTCGACAACATTCGGCCGATCGAAACAACGTACGGCATGCCCTTGATCGAGCAATGCGTCGATCAGATGGGTACCGATGAAGCCTCGCCCGCCCAATACCAGCGACCGTACTACTGCGCCAGTCGAGCTGTTCTCGGAATTTTTCAACGTTTGCCTCCAATGCCTCAACGGTTTTATTTGCTACATCGAGATGCAGTGGACAAGGCGCCCCATGGCTACCTTCCTCGTAAACCGTTGCAAATAGTAAATTTAACAGCCGTATAAGAGACACCATAACGAGAACCAACGTCATAGCATAAAGACCAGTTAAGAATTAGCTACTGACCTTCAAATGACGCTGCCCCCATTTCCGTGCCTCCAATCCTACCCTTCCTCCCGCAGCCACTCGTCGGATAAATCACAACGGATACGTTACCTGCGTGAGGAAGGTGTCATTCAATTACCTGATTGGCTCGACGCTGTCCGATTCGCTTTGATGTCCCGCTGGAATAGACGAACGTACTGGCCTGCTACGGCATCAATTCGGTATCGACTGGAAACATCCTTCACCAATGTTAGCGCATCATGGTACTGCTTCTTGTCGGTTGCGAAAGCGGCAATGACTTTGGCTGCCTTCCTGACCGGAACCTCCCAATCCTCAAGCGCTATCACCTCCCCCGCAATGTTGTCGTCAATCGTCAACATATTTCTGATATCCCCCACATCGGAGGCGATATACGGTTTCCCGGCAAAGAGGCAATCGACAATCGTCAGAGGAAAGCTCTCGGACTTGAACTTGGTCAACATAATGCCCATATCGGCGGCGGCATAGTGGCCGACTGAGTTATCACTAAATCCCGCCAGGTAGACAAAATCAGGAGCTCCTGTTCGGCAATACTCATCGTATACCGGTCCGTTGCCGACCAGCAGAAGCCGAATATCCCGACCTGAAAGTTCACGCGCCAACTCAACAGCTTGAATCGCTTCCTCCCAACCCTTGTCAGGAATCGCACGACTGACACAGCACAGCACAAACGCGTCTTCCGGGATACCCAACTGTGCACGCGGAATTGGCACCACATTTGGCGGCTGCAAACCATTGGGTACTTTAACGAAGCGCTCGGACGTTTTGTCATAGAGTGAAAAGTTCGCGAAAGGCACGATGTTCTTTTCAGCAGTGTAAATCCAGGTAGTCACTCCCTTATCCGCGGTACGAAGTTGCTCTTCGGTCACTGCAAAAGCGTCGCCGTGCTCAATCATGCCGTGCAAGGAGGCTACATGAGCCCCCAACTCCGAAAAAACATCTGGAAGTTGTAACGGATACTTCTGAATGTGCCATTGGTGGGTATTCAGCGCTTCGACGCCAAACTCGTGAATGATCGACTTCACTTCCTCTACATCTGCTGTTTCGACAAGCGGAACATCACTGCGAAGCATGCGGCGAACCCCGTCTTCACGCGTTGTCAGCCCGGCACTAAGCAGAAAAACGGAAAGACCTTGACGCTTGAACTCGTTAGCCAGACGAATCGGCAGGATCTCCGCGCCACCAGGATAGAAGCCAATCGTTGAAACCATAATATTCGGCAGACGGTTTGCGCGCGCCTCAAGGATGGTGTCAAAGCCATACCAACTCAGGAACTCTTTTTCGGAGTTTCCGACATTATGATCGTAAAGACTTTTACTACTCTCCTCACAAAGCTGCAGGACCGATAGAGGTACGTTATAGAGCGCCTGAACAGTCCGACTTGCAATCCCGAGCTCACGGTAAAAGATCTCTTTCTTGTAGGTGGCTTGCGCGGTGCTACCGACATAACGACGGAAAAAGTTCGTGCCATCAACAGAGTAAGCGACCTTGCCACCGCGGATGATATGAAGGTAGAAAACCCAGTCACCCGCAACCCTCATAGACAGCCATGCCTCATCGTCCAGTAACGGCATATCGAGTGGGCGTTTGAAGACCACACCACTGGCATTCGGGATCGTGTTTTTTATCCCCAGCGCAGTGCGGACTTCGTTATGAGCAGTTTCTACGTAGGAATCTCGCCATTTGTCAGCGCACTCCAAGTCACTCACATACCCATGAAACTCATCTTCGAGAACAACTTCGTCACTGGTGACGAACTCACACTTGGCATAAGCCAGCATTACAGCTTCATCATCAAAACAACGCACGAGAGCTTCCAGAAAGTGCTCATCGCAGTAGTCATCACTTTCGGCGACCCACATCAGCTCGCCGGTTGCAGCCTTGATACCTTTGGCCCACTGACGGAAGACGCCGCCGGAGTTAGTCTCGTTGAATAACGTAACCGTTACGTCGGGAAACTTTGCTGCATATTCGTTCAATACAGCGCGACTTTGATCCGACGAGCAGTCATCCATCAAAATGACTTCAATATTCTTGTATGTTTGTCCGTAGATACTATCCAATCTACGACGCAGGAAACGCTCGTGATTGTAGTTCGGCACAATCACTGAAACCTTCGGCATAGGCGTATTGGATTCTATTCCCAGGAGTGCGCAGCTTGTTTCGTTAACACGGCCGTAACCAGCCACTCTATCCGGCTCAAGGAAAAGCCCTTGGCTCCAATCGTTCCAGGCATTCACAAATACAAAGCGACGATCTTCAGAATGCATGGACTTAGTGCTGGCAATCGCGGCATCCAGCCAGCGACGATATTCTCGACCGCTAAAACGCGTGTAGACCAGCGGCGAATTTACTTTAACCGCCGTTTCGTCCCGCGCCAGAGTAATGCCGTTATAGACAGGAAAAGGTTGCAACTGTGCATTTTTCGTCCGCGAAATGCCGTTTGCGGAAATGATTGAATAGGGAACGACAGCGATATCGTTCTTTTTCTGAGGAACAAATATACCTGTCTCGCCCGGAATAGGCGCCATAGGCAGGTCAAGGACCGCGTCACACAAATCGGTCAGTTTTTTGTACTGTCCCCCTTCATCGATTTGCATCAACTGAACGATCAGATAAGCATTCACGCCAAGTTTGGCAAGCTCCACGCGCAAATCACGAAGTACATCAGCATCATTGTCGACATGCCCCGAGAACCGGACCACAACGACAGGACGTCGATCTATGCGCACGTAGCGTGTATCGGTAACAGCAGTTGCAAGGTATCCCACACCCCCTTTGGTATGCAGTGAAATTTTTATGCAGAAGTGAATATCGATATCTTTATGGTCGAGGAATACATCCAGCGGCTGGGACGCAGCAACAGGATCCGTAACACCCTGCAGCTCAAAGCAGAAACCGTAAACACCATGAGCCTTGGCAAGTTGCGCCTGTTTATCCAGAACACGTGGATCAAGCGGATCATAAAATCCAAGTTGTTCATCTGGCAGCAGCGACGGCGCATTGCCTTTAGAAGCTAGTCTTGCGTTACGCAACTGACCCCACTGAGGAGACACATAAAGCGCAAGCAGTTTGATGTCACTATTGATCTCGCCAAATCGAATATCATTTTCATAGCGTAGGACCGATCCTGGTACCGCGATCCGATGTTCCGAAGCGCCCGCGACAACGTAGTGCCAGAACGGATTGATCTGCGCCGCCTGGATATCTTTGTAAGTTGTAAGATAGGAAAAGGTATCAAAATCATCAGACGGATTTTTCCCTTCATACCAACCCAACTCGCAGTAGTGACGGATAGGATCCAGACCCATTTCCTGCAATTCGGGGTACATGGAAAAATAATACGCCTCATCGAACATGCCCGACTTAGCAATGACCTCAACCTGAGCATCAATGACGGCCTTGGGAACCGCGTTGCGTAGCTGAGGAACAGGAACGACATCACCAACAGATTTTTTTGATTTCCGATCGAGGCCAGCAGCCTTATTAGATTTCTGAATATTTGGACGTGAGTGCGAGGCAATCGAACGCCCCTCCACCTGCCCACTTTTGAGATAGTGCAACAACGGATTCACGCGTGCCGCAGCAACATCCGAGTTATCAAACAGATACTTCGAGGTACTGAATAGAGCGGACGGATTACGGTTCTCTCTCCATCCGTGAAGCATGTAGTGCTTGAGCGGATCAATTCCTTGATCGCGCACGTCAGGATTATTGGCCAGATAGTAATCTGCATCGAAGAGAGCACTATCGCGCACTAGGCTGACAATTTCCTTGTTATAGAAGTCGCGTCTAACCCTCAAGACTTCAATAACCTTGCCTAGCGAAAGAAAGCTTAACGAGCGCTTTACCTGACGGGTAATGCAGCCGACTCCGCGCAAAGGAGAAGTGACGCGCCAGGAGCGCGACCCCAGAAGCCGATTAAGCTCCTGCTTCAACGAATGAACATCGGCGTCTTTTTCCAGCACGATGCGCACGATTTCGTTTTTCAGGCTACCAATCTCGCCTTCACGCTCAATGATAGCGTGCTTGAGGCTGGTGATCTGCTCATCACGCTCGCCGACGACATGATTAAGATGGGAAATCTGCCCCTCACGCTCAACCACAGTACGCTTGAGAGCGTCGACGTTTTGGGTATGACTGTTGATCGCGCCTTCGTGTTCGATAATGGCATGGTTGAAAGCCCCCAGTTGAGCTTCAAGCTCCACGACAGAATGCCGGAGACTGGCGATCTGACCTTCTCGCTCCACGATACTTTGTGTCAGGCCAGCGATCTGCCCATCACGCTCAACAAGCATGTGGGTCAGGTTTGCGGCTCTCTCGTCATACTCGACAACACTGGCATTGAGGTTCAGATGATCGATCTGCCCCTCCAGATTGACCACGCTATGGTTGAGTTGAGCGATCTCTGTCTCACGCTCTACAACCAGATGATTGAGATGGGTGATCTGCGCGTCCCGCTCGCTCATGGCAACGTTGAGACTCGTGATTTGCGACTCGAGCCCCGCGACCGTCTGCGTCAGAGCGGAAATTTGAAGCGTGCGCTCTCCCAAGCGCTGATGGCGCCCTCGAATCAGCTTGATTGCCCGCAGTGCCAACTCCAGTTCCTGCTCAGAGAAGATCTCTTTTGACGGCGGCAACTGCGTGTCATACCCAAAAACATTAAAGTCTTCGGCATACAAAGTCCGGATCAAACTTGCGCTGCGCTCTGTCACGAACTCTGGCAAATAAGGGATCAGACTCTCGTTCGCTCGACGCTCGGCAAAAGGATCGGGAACATACGCACCCAGGAGCTCCGACAGTGCTTTACTAAGCTGTGCCGATTCTTCGATCTTGACCAGCTTGGAGTAGTTGATCAAGTCCGGCCGAAGCAGGACGGCTTGTGGCGTCCAGTGCTGATCCCAATAGGAAGGAGCCTCCTGACTGGCGAGATGCTCCAGGAAACCTTCGAAGGCCAGCGCGATGTCATCCGCATTTCTTAGCGGCTGATGAAAGAAGTCCCGGTGCAGATAAGGCCCGATCTGCTGCGGCTCTTGCAACAACAACTTTGATTGCCAAGCCGAAAAAATTCGCTTGTAAGGGTTTCTGACGACAGCAAACCGGAAGTACGAATCGGAAGTCAGCGCCTCAGAAAGCTCTTCCGAAGATAGACCGGTAAGGTGTGGTGCCACTTTATGCAGTTCATGAACAACCTGATCTGGGTTGCTTTCTGCACTATCAGTGATAGTGCTCAGTGCTTTCGCGCAGCCTTCTAAAGAAGCAAACCACCATTTGAGAGATGTGCATGCGACTTTTGGTGTACTGACATAAAAGAGCTTGTACCGCTCCGAACGATAGCTACCCCACTTGAGATAGTTAAATATATTTTTTTCGTCGCCCGGTGGCCAATCACTGATGTTTAGCATATACGTCAAAAATCCTATGAATGTGCTGTTGCACAGCATCAAACTTCCAAGCTAACAAGTTAATTGCACAAGCCATTAAACTTGTGCCGGCCCTCAGCCTCGCTATAGCCATCAAGCCGAAAGCTGTCAGAGTAAACTTGTCCTCTGACAGCTCACTTCCTAAATCGTGGCCTTTCGACCAATTTCTGACTGAGGTGCGCTCGACATCAAGTCCACATACCCAAACGAATTCAACTTCTCACCCGGAACAATCCGAAACATGATTGCGTCCATGATGCGGTGAGCACAGCTCGGTTCTTGAGTCGACCAAACGCCACCGCCAACAAAATAGACGCCAGGCAGCAAATGCATCTGGAAAGAAAATTTTACGTTGAAGGTGTTACCGGCACTGACGCGCTCGAAGTACTTACCGTCTTCAGGAAACCGTTGGCCTGTAATAACAGCCCCGGAAACGTTACGAATGTGTATACCCCAATAAGTACCGGCGAAGTCCTCCATGAAGTGACCGGCTACTTCAATCTGATACGCCTTACCAGCCTGCAGCACGTTCACTACACGCCCGTCCGGATCCAGAATGGAGATCGACTTGATCTCGGCGCCTTGGGTTGGGTAGATCGCTGTGGTTTCTGGAACCAGACCCGAATCAAATGCGTCATTAGGGAGTTGCTTGGTCTCGACCGGTGCCAAAACAACATTATCGGTGACGACTGACTCTCCCGACTGGTCCGCAGCCGAGTACAACTCAACGAGCCTTTTATACTCTGCCTCTGGTGCATAGATCAGCTTCTGATAGGCACGCACAGCGTGTGGGGCAGCACCGTACATGAGCCGGACACCATGATCGAGCAGCAGCGTCCTGTCGCACAGCTCAATGATGCTGGACGCCGAGTGCGATACGAACAGAATCGAAGTACCCTTGCTTTTCAACTCTTCCATACGTGCAAAGCACTTACGCTGAAATTTTTCATCGCCGACTGCTAATGCTTCATCGACAATAAAAATATCCGGATCAATCATCGCTTGAACGGCAAATGCCAATCGAACGACCATCCCGCTGGAATAGCTTTTTACCGGTTGTTCAATAAAGTCGCCAATGTCGGCAAAGGCGGCAATTTCATCGAAACGCTGATCGATTTCTTCTTTTGCCAAGCCAAGTACTGCGGCGTTCATGTAAACGTTATCACGCCCGGTGAACTCTGGATCAAAGCCCGAGCCCAGCTCCAGCAATGCAGCAATGCGACCGTTAGTCTGGACGCTACCAGTGGTCGGGTTCAACGTGCCGCAAATCATCTGCAGCAAAGTGGATTTACCACTGCCGTTACATCCAATAATTCCGACTGTTTCGCCCTTCTTCACTTCGAAAGAAACATCCTTCAAAGCCCAGAACTCGCGATAGAACTGACTGGACTGCATGCGCAAAGCGCCCTGCATGCGAGGCACGATAAACTGCTTCAGCCGGTCACGGGGCTGATCATAGATTTCGTAGCACTTGCTAAGGTTCTCGACCTTGATAGCGACTTCAGAGGACATCAGCAAATCCCTTACGTGTTTTCTGGAACCAGGCAAAACCCAACCAGGCGATGCAGGTGGTGGCTACCCAATAGATTCCCAATATTTCAAAGTCCGGGAGTTTTCCCCAGAAAAGAACATCGCGCGCCATCTCAATCGCCGGTGTCAGCGGGTTGAGGTAAAGCAAATGACGATACGCTTCGGGCAGTGCCGTCGCGGGGTAGAAAATAGGGCTCAAGAACATCAGAACAGTGGTCAGAATGCCGATGAATTGCGAAACGTCGCGCAGGTACACACCCAACGAGGCCAATGCCCAGCTAACCCCCATGATGAACATGATGAAAGGGATGACGATCAGCGGCAGGTAGAAGGCTGTAGCGTGCGGTACTCCGAAAAATATTCCGTAAGCGACAAACCATACGCCCAAGCTAATGGCTGCATGGAACAGCGCTGACCCCAATACCACGACGGGAAGAATCTCGAGGGGATACACCACCTTCTTGACAAAATTGACTTTGCCAAGAATGAGACCGGGAGCCCGATTAATACATTCGGAAAACAGGTTGAAAATGATCAATCCGGCAAACAGGATCAGTGCGAATTCGGTTTTCGAATCACTGTCTACACTCCAGCGCGCCCGGAGTACCGCACTGAACACAAAGGTGTACACCGCAAGCATCAGCAGCGGATTGAAAAACGACCAAAGCAGGCCCATGGCCGAACCACGGTACCGACCTAGTACTTCCCGTATAGTCGAAGCTTTGATTAATGCTGTATTGCGCCAAAGGCTGGCGAACATTTCCAAAGGGTTGGCAGAAAACTGGCGCATCAAACAAAAACCTCAGCAGAAAATGGTGCATGGCTGCGTGCATCATTGGCCGCAAGCGATGGGGCTATACCCCATGGAGTGGCGTGGAAGCTTTCAAGGGAAATGCCTCGTTCCTCAGTGCAGGACTTGAGGCTGATCGGCATGACGTCGAACATAGCAAGGGGAGTTCCATTCATTGGTGCAGTGATTCCTTAAGCGCACAGCGAGTATTGCCAGTAACAGTGGGCCGCCAGCGCTCAGCCAGACTGGCCGGTTCGCCTGCAGCGCGTACCGACAACCGTAGTAAAAAGAGAGCCAAATCAAGCATGAACGACTACCCGATGCGAGTCCGTCAGAGGCTTGTGCGACGGACGATAAAGATCTTGTCGGCAAAAAAAGCCAAGGGCTGAAACCTCAACCAATAGACGATAATAAATGGAGCCCCTAGCGTTAGCCAGCGGCAGCGCAGATCGTCAATTTCTCAGCCTCAAGGCTGCCAAGCCGAAAACGCTGTGGTAAACCCGAGGCTTCAAAGCCAGTAACACGGCGTGTTATTAATCTGTCAGATGATAACATTCTAACCCACACAGAAACACGAAAAATCCCACAAGCGGCTTCTCATCAGTCACCTGAAACAGACCTTCAGCACGATCGAGAAACGTTCCTTGCCGGACGATAAATGATTGGTTTGAGCCTCTAAAAACATCTTAGCACTGGCGAGCGCATAGACGACTAGCCCCCTAACCTCCCGGGCCTAATGCTTGGACCACTAGCTGCCCTCCCTCATAGAGCGCGGCCATCGCCACCCACTTGGTTTGAATCTGCTGCATTTCGGGCAGTTCACTTATCCGATGCCGGCCGGATAATAAGTATGAGATTGAACAGACACCGAAGTGCCGGACTACCTTGAGCGACGTTTTAAAACATAGGGGATAAAGCGTCTACCAACGACCGCAGTGGGTGCGGAAGCTTTCAGCAACTCTACTGGCCAGGAACCGGGTGTACCGGAGCAACTCCCGCGCCGCTGCTACCTCCCGGAAATCAGCTTTTTAGCATTGCGCTAACATCGCTCAATCTGGGAAATGGAACGTTCTAGGTTTTTTACTGCCCTTTGGTCATCGACATACCTTCGCGCAGAAACACACCCAAGAGACAGCGCATAGCCAAACGTGTTGACCCGGATGAAAAACGGGCACCCCGAACCTGCGGCGCCCGTCTCGCTTTTTACTGTTGTGCAGGCGACGCGTGCAAAAGGCCTAGGCCACACGTCGCAAGCCTATGAATCGCTGGATGCCTCAGCCACAGAGAGCGCCATATCCCGCTGGAAAAGGTCTACGTATTGTTTGGCGACAACATCGATCTTGTACCTACTGGCGACGTCTGGAACAAGCTCTAAGACTTTTGCATAACGCGCCTTGTCCGTCGCAAACGATGCAATGACTTCACCCGCCTTCTCGATTGGAACTTCCCAGTCATCCAGACGAACCACTTCGCCCGCCATATCGTCCTGTGTCGAGAGCATATTCTTGATATCCCCCACATCAGACGCAATGTAAGGTTTTCCGGCAAAGAGGCAATCGACAATCGTCAGAGGAAAACTCTCAGACTTGAACGTAGTCAACATGATGCCCATATCTGCCGAGGCATAGTGCCCAACCGAGTTCTCACTGAATCCTGCCAGGTAAACGAAATCAGGCGTCCCCTCTCGGCAATATTCGTCATAAACCGGCCCGTTGCCGACCAAGACAAGACGAATATCGCACCCTGACAACTTGCGTGCGTGTTCAACGGCCAGAATCGCTTCAGCCCAACCTTTATCGAGAATAGCACGACTAACACAGCACAAAACAAAGGCACTTTCAGGTATGCCCATGTGCGGGCGAGGAATCGGAACAATAACGGACGGCATCATCCCATTCGGTAATTTAACGAAACGCGGTGAAGACTCATCGTAAAGTGAAAAATTAGAGAACGGACCAAGATTCTTCTGGGCGGTATACACCCAAGTGGTCACCCCCTTATCCGCTGTTCTAAGCTGATCCTCGGTAACACCAAAAGCATTGCCATGCTCAATCATCCCATGCAGCGACGCGACATGCGAGCCGAGCTGGTCAAACACATCTGGAATATACAACGGATATTTCTGAATATGCCACTGATGCGTATTCAGTGCATCCACACCAAACTCGCGAATGATATTTTTCGTCGCCTCGACATCTGATGTTTCGATGAGCGGAACGTCATTTCGCAACATGCGTCGAACACCGTCTTCGCGAGGGTTTAACCCCGCACTCAAAAGAAGGACAGACAGACCTTGGCGCTTGAATTCGTTGGCCATCCTGATGGGTAGAATTTCAGCTCCGCCCGGGTAGAAGCCCATTGTCGAAATCAGAATATTTGGTTTTCGGTTTGCTCTCGCCTGCAGTATAGAGTCAACTCCGTACCATTCCAGAAACTGCTCATCGCTTCCAACAGCATGGTAGTCGTACATGGCCTTACAACTGCTCTTGGACTGTTCAAGCAACGCCAGAGGTACGTTATATAGTTCCTGGACTGTACGCCCAGACATTCCTAGCTCGCGATAAAAAGCCTCTTTCTTATACGTACTTTCAGCCGCACTGCCCTCATACCGCCGAAAAAAATTAGTCGCTTCACAGGAGTAAGCGATCTTCCCCCCTCTAATCTGATGAAGATAGAAAACCCAATCCCCTGCTGCCGACATGGACAGCCACGCCTCATTGTCCAGAAGAGCCATGTCCACAGGACGCTTGAACACAACCCCACTTGCATTCGGGATAGTATTTTTTACCCCCAGCGCAACTCGCACTTCGTTATGAGCGGTCTCGACATAGGACTCGTTCCACTTTTCGGCGCACTCCAGATCACTCACGTACATCTTGTGTTCATCTTGCATCGGGACACCGTCTGCATTGACAAAAACAGATTTTGCGTACGCAAGCAGTACGGCCTCATCTTCAAAGGTGCTAACCAACTCCTCCAGGAAGCGCTCGTCGCAATAGTCATCACTTTCGGCAATCCAGACCAGATCTCCGGTCGCTGCTTTTATGCCTTTTGCCCATTGGCGGAAAGGACCGCCAGAATTGACTTCATTGAATAGCGTTCGTGTCGTCTCGGGGTTTGCACTTGCGTACTTATTCAGCAACTTGCGACTCTGATCCGTAGAACAATCATCGAGCAAGATAACTTCAATATTTTGGTATGTCTGCCCGTAGATACTGTCTAACCGTTGATTTAAAAAACGTTCGTGATTGTAGTTCGGCACAATCACAGAAACCTTTGGCATCGTTGCACCCGAGACTACTCCGAGAAGTGCACGCGTCGTCTCATTCAAACGTCCAAAACCACCCTGTCTGTCAGGCTCTAGGAAAAGGCCCGCGTTCCAATCATTCCAGGCATTCACAAACACAAAGCGTCGGTCCTCAGGAAGGATACGTTTGGCGCTCGAAATCGCCGCATCAAGCCAGCGACGGTAGTCCCTGATATGGAAACGCGAATACATCAACGGACGATCAGTTTCTTGCGCTGTGTTATCACGGCCCAGTGTGACAGCCTGGTACAGAGGACACGAAACACTTGACTTCCTTTGACAGCGAGCCACCCCCTGCGACGCGATGACAGCATAGGGAACAACCTCTACCCCATTTTTTTTCAACGGTACGAAACTACCGGTCTCCTCTGGAACAGGATTAACTGGAAGATCAAGAATCGCATCGCACAGATCAGCAAGGGATGCCATTGAAGTATCCCGACCAACCAACGTCCCCCTGACGATCAGGAAAATATTGGAAAAGCCTTGCGCTGACAGTTCAGATCTTAACTTTCGAAGAATACGACCAGCGTACTGTTTCTCACAGGAAAGAGTCGTAATAATCACCGGTCGGTCATCGACTTTGATATATCGCTCATCAAGAAGTGCACGCCGTAGAGAAACTAATATCGTCTTGGCGATGTCAGTCGATTTCAACTCAAACTGCACACAAAAATTGAAGCCAATCTCTGGACACTTGAGAAAGAGATCAACCGGCAAGGACGCATCATTATGAGCCCCGCTCAACTCAAAGCAGAAGCCGTAAAGACCATGTTGCCTAGCAAGTGTAGCCTGCTGGTCAAGAACCTTACCATCCAAGCCGTCATAAAACCCCAGTTCCTCATGAGGGAGCAAAGGCTGAGAGTTCCCCTTAAAGGCAGGTCGCCCATTACGGAGCGATACCCAGTCAGGCGAAGAGAAAAAGGCGAGTAATTTGAGATCGGCACCCGTGCCCCCAAATCGAATAGGATTTTCGTAACGGATAGCTGAGTCGGGAACTGCGTGCCTTAGTTCAGACGCACCTGCAACAACGTAATGCCAGAACGGATTAAGGTTCGCATTACGAATGTCACTATAGGTAGAGAGATAAGACTTTGTATCAAAATCATCGGATGGATTGAGCCCCTCTTTCCAGCCACGCTCGCAGTAGTGTCTGATCGCCTCACTATGCTCGATATCCAACTCAGCATACATGGAAAGGTAAAAAGATTCGTCAAAACGTCCAGACTTGGAAATCGCTTCAACCTCTGCATCAATAACCGCCTTCGCGGCCGCATCCCGCTCAGTTGTATCAACCTCAACGACTGGCACTGCAAACTCGACAGGTAACTCTTCGATATCAGTTGAGTAACTATTGATTTCCACACAGGAGTCGCCAACGTTAGCCTCGTAGGAAGACGTCGCGAACTCCATAATATCTACGGATTCAACAACCACGACAGCGTTATCGGACTCAATCGAAATGCCTTCCAACAGCACCACACTGTCACTGGCGCCTACACACGCGCTGCTTTCTAGCAAACACTCATTCGATAGTGAGCACTCTGATTCGGAATCAATAACGTTCGCTTCGAAGTCCGGCAATGCAGGCACTTGACGCCCTTCCTTTTTACCCCACTTCAAGTAGTGGTAAAGCGGGTTAACCCCGACCCGCTGCACATCCGGATTATCGATAAGGTACTGTGCCGTATTGAACTCGACGGAAGGGTTGCGGTGTTCTTTCCACCCGTAAAGAAAATAATGGGCTTCCGGCGCCATACCTGCTGCTTGTACATCTGGGTAGTTGGCACTGTAGTAATCAATATCGAAAAGGGAGCTGGCACGAATCCGACGAATGGAGGATCTGAGCGCGAGACGTCGATGTACCATCAATAAATTCGCAACTTTCCCGACGAATGAGGCGTCTGACTGTAGCCCCTTGGGCCTGAAATAGTTGGCGATTTTGCGTAAAGGCCCAGTCACGCGCCAGGAGCGTGATCGCAGCATGCGACTCAATTCGTATTGAATAGTGTCCACTTGCTGCTTCATGTCCAACTCAAGACGAGTGATATGCCCAGTCAAGGTCGCGAGTTCTACATCCCGCTGGGCAAGGCTGAAATCTCGCTCTTGTATAGACTGCGCCAAATGGGCAATCAAGCCATCACGTTCGGCAACGATCTGATCCAGTTGCCCAATATGGGCCTTATACTGGACAATTAATTGATCAAGATTGGCAATCCCACGCTCGTACTCGGCGCACTTTTGCTCGTAGCCATCAATGCTGTCACTGCGTTCGATTACCAACTGGTTCAACCCGGCAATCTGCCCCTGCTGCTCAACCACAACCTTGCTGATCGTTGATATCTGCCCATCACGCTGGTCAACGGCCTGATTGAGCGAAGAAATATGACCGTCACGTGCAACAATAGCCTGGCTCAGGTCGGTGCATTGAACATTCCGCGCGCCAAGCCGCTGGTGTCGTCCCCGAATAAACTTAATTGCCTTGAACGCAAGGTCGAACTGACCTTCGGAGAAGACCTCTTTGGTCGCTGGGGGTTCTCTATCATATCCAAAAACATCGAAGTCTTCGGCATACAACGTACGGATTAACTCCGCGCTTCGCGCGGTCATAAACTCCGTCAGATACGGAATCAGACTTTCGTTTGTACGGCGGCCTGCGAAGGGGCTAGGGATATACTCACCTGCCCACTCCGTCAGTGCGACACCAAGCTCATTCCGATTCTCTATTTTGAAAACGCTTGAATAGTTAATTAGGTCAGGACGAAGCAATTGTGCTTGAGGTGTCCAGTGCAGATTCCAATACGTCGGAGCCTCGTTACTCGCGAGATGCTCAAGGAAGCCTTCGAAGGCTGCCGCGATATCGGCTGACGAGGTCAACGGGTGATGGAAGAATTCAAATTTTGTGTAAGGGCCTACCTGTAGAGGCTCTTGCAGGAGTAATTTTGACTGCCACGCAGAAAAAATTCGCTTGTATGGATTTCGAACAACCGCAAACCTAAAATACGAATCCGAGCGAAGCATGTCCTCAATCGTTTCAGGGGGAAGACCAAGAACTTCAGGCGCCAATTTGTGGAAGTTATCATGAATAGTCAAATCTGGATCGGATTCACTACTGTCCGTAACTTCTCGCAAAGCCAGGGCTTTTCCTTCCAAGGCCGCAAACCACCACTT
Organism: Pseudomonas sp. PS02303; assembly: GCF_029959925.1. Lineage (NCBI taxonomy): Bacteria > Pseudomonadati > Pseudomonadota > Gammaproteobacteria > Pseudomonadales > Pseudomonadaceae > Pseudomonas > Pseudomonas sp. PS02303. Next base: position 22,868 of record NZ_JASCOM010000029.1, on the reverse strand, counting down.
AAGCGATGTGCAGGCGACTTTTGGGGTCGCCACGTACAAAATACGATAGCGCTCCGAGCGATAGCTACTACCGCGAAGATACTGAAGTAGTTTTTCTTTATCCATCTGCGGCCAATCCTTAAAATCAGTCATACACCCTCACAGACGCTATCTTTTTCTGAACCAGGCACTCAGCGAGCGAACAGGTTCCTGCCTTACTTGACTTTATCCCGACTACTTTCACACGCCCCCCTACACCCATTACTTTCGTGTGGCACCATGGTCGACTCGACCTCATTACGAACCAGTCGACTTTCACTGAGCCCACTATCTCAAATCTAACAAACGCTTACCGGCCATACAGCTCACACGCCCAAATACTCTCAGCTCTTCATCCGTTGAAAGACGAAAAATACACGCACCCAGAATAAAACAGTGCAATCGGGCTCCTGGCTAGTCAGGCCCCGACTGGCGACGCAAACGCCCCGCAGCGTACCCATCCGGAAAACTCTATATTTGAATTATTACCCTGTGCTCTGTGCTCTACATACTTTCCATCATTCAGATATCGCTGCATCGCTACTATGGCTCCCGACACGTTTCGAATATGCGCTTCCCCGACGAATACCCGAAAAGCCATCAAAAACCCTCCATCCACTTCAATCTGACGGATTTCATCTGAACGCCCATCATCGCAAGCACACATCAATACAGCAGCATGCAGAGCTTCCATTTGCCGGAGAAGGTGAAGGTGTTGTACGCGGTCGCCAACGGGAAAAAGGGAAAAAGGGAGTTAAAACTAGTCAAACGAAACTCCTTGTACGCTGGTCAGATGCCTTGACTCAGAGAGGGATTAACGTAATGCATCACAAGACGGAACGCAAAACGCCATCATAAAGCCATCATTTAATTTTCGATACAGGATCTTACCATAGTTCTACAAATTAATCGGAGGCTCTCCTATAGACACGGATGGATGAGGTGATGCGGACGATCTTGAGGTTGCCCGCTGAGCTCCTCGTCAATACTGTGTTTACAGCAACCGCAGGTCAGCTCGTGACCGAGCGGTTCGTGAAGGACCTCGATACGTGGAAGATCCACGGGAAGACATTGCGTTTGCCTCGTAGCTTGGTCAGAGCGATGCGCCCCTCTACCACCGTTCCGTAGAAAGAATTTTTACACTTCAGCTCCGTTGAATTGGACATTTGCGGGGTCGAGGGATCGGCCATCTGCTTTGATTTACCCTCAAAAAAAAAGCTGCCTGAAAAGGCAGCTCATTTTTACGTGCGGTGCATTAAGTCGATACAGGTTAGATATAACCCTCACAAGACTTCACCGCTCGGTTCTTGGCAACAAAGTAGGCTTCATGCAGTTGTTTATGCCTGCTCAGCCTTACTTTTGGATCCGCAGGGGTTCTGAACAACGATGTGGTTTTGGGCACATAACAGAACTCATTTTCATACCCATAACGCAACCAAAGATTCCAATCCTCAAGACTACTCATATCGGTCTCGAAACCACCCCGCTTCAGATATAGGTCTCTCTTGAAAAGAAGGGACTGAATGGGGATGAAGTTATGATCAAGCAGCACATCGTAATCGTATTCATGCTTGAAGGAGTCGTGTGTCTCATGACTGACTTCCGTATAACGCCCATTCGTACCGCCAGTGACTGTACCGACCTCCATTGCCAGCGAATAAGCCGCAACGGCCGTGTCATTCTTCAACAACGCAGCAACAAGAACCTCGACGTGATCCGAAAAAAGCAAATCATCGTCGTCGAGAAACATACAGTATTTGCCTTTGGCGACCTCAAGACCATAGTTGCCTGTCACCGAACGCCCTACTTTTTCCAGACCGTAGAAGCTGACACTTCGCCCTTCCGTGCACTGCATCTCAGAAACAAGGGCTTTCATCGTCGAGCCACCGTCCTCGACCACAATTAACTCAATATTACGGTACGTTTGGTTGAACACCGACATGATGGATTGCCTCAGAAACTCATCCCTCTTCTGATAGGTACGAGTCACGATGGTGACCAAAGGCTGCTCAACGAAGGGTTCACCCACGCGCCAGAAAGCGCCGTCCCTGATCATTTCATAATCAAAGCCCCTGAAAGGAAAATAAGCATCCTTATCCGGACCTTTGCCACCGAGAAAATAAGACGCTTTCTTTGTGAGCTGAGCAATATTACGCATCAGATCCCGGCGAGAACCAGGGTATGCTTGTGGCCGCATAAACAGTAACAACTGTAGAACGATACCGCCCCACTTGTCGGTCAGCCTACCATAACGCAATCTAATATAAGCATTGGCCAAAGTACTGCCGGCATACTGAATCGGCTTCACATGATTCTCATGCTCATAGGTGTAATGGTAAACGACTGCTGAAGGACAATATTTCAGACGATAGCCATAGGATCTAAACCGATAAGAAAGCTCGACATCTTCTCCATACATGAATATCTGGCTTTCATACCCGCCGACCTTAACGTAGGCAGACCGCCTGATTAAAATACACGCATGTGAAGACCAATTGGTTTCCAGCGTCACCGGATCATAATACTTCGGATGCTCATATGGGGCCTGCCTCAACTCCCAGGATGCGACATTTTCCTGACCTTCTGACAAAGCGCTGGAAATTATCCTCTCAATGGAGTTATCCGCGAAAGTAATATCAATATTACTGACCAGAAAATACTCTGCATCGCCTTGCCCGATCGCCCTATCATGGCCCGCACCAAAGCCTACGTTATCTCCCCGTAAAACCTCAAAGCCGGCCAACTCCGCACCCAGCGTTACTTTCCAGCACTCCAGTGCTTCGACTGTACTATCGCTAGAGCCATTATCGATAAAATAGAGGTTCAATTTTCCAAGGGGATAGCTTTGAGATTTCAGGGACTCAAAAAAGCCATCGACCCACTTGACGCTATTATAGGTAACGATTGAAACATCAACGACAGGTTGAGCAGAGACTGTCGGCGCTGCCAAGACGTGAGAAAAACGACGATCCGTAATGACCTGTATCGCCTTGATATTATCTTTTGAATATATAACGGAAAGAAGCTTCGCACGTAATGATTTCGAGTAAAGACCTATCCGAACACGAATACTCGCCAAAAAAGGAAACTTCTGATAAAGCGGCCGAAGAACCGCCTTCGGACTCGACACAAGTCGACGCAGCCCCGCGAGGCAGCGCTTTACAAATGACATTATGGAATGCCCCATACTGAATACTTCACCCTTTAAAAACGAATTTTTTTCTTCTGAATTCCCAAACTTGGAACCAGTCGCCTGCAAGGCATTAAGTTGCGCCTCGACTTCAAAAAGCTGGCCCTTCACCTGAAAGAGCTCTTCATTCAACAATGCCAGATCGGCATTAATTTCTTTATTCTTTGATTCAAGCCATGAAATATAAGATTGTTGGCGATAACTTTCCAAATCAGGATCGAAGCGGCTTCTTTCAAAACCCGGCTCACTGGCATGCCCCAGTCGAGTAAGATGAGCTGACGGCTCGCAGAACTGAGCAGCAGAAAGAAAGTATTGCGTCTCGGCAAAGTCCAGAATGGAAGCTCTGAGCGCTGAAGAACACACACTATCCGTTTGGTGAGCCTGCCAATCAGACATCAAATCTGCGGGCTCCCGAACATCGATAGTCAACCCCAACCCTGAATAGGGAGCCAGTCCCAGGACGTAAACAGGCTTGCCGGCCAGAGCTGCCTCAAAACCAGCAGAGGAGTTGAGGGTAAAGACAACATCCGCAGCGGCGATCAAATCAGAAATATTATCCTCTTTGCCGGCGACGAAGACATGTTCCGGCAGCGGTGGGATAGAGTCCAACGGATGTGGTTTGACGATGATTTTTAAGCCTGATCCCGAGATAACATCCGATACATGCTGAACATACTCAGCCATGCTCGAATAGGGAGACCCCATGATTACATTGGAGTCATCCTGAACCTGCAGCAGAACCAGAGCATTGGGCTCCCTGACGCCACCCTGGTACTTATAACGGTCCTCCAGTGCCTTTAACCGGTCAACACATCCACTATTGTCGTAGGTCTGCACCCTCTCCAGATAGGCAGCAAATTCCGTCCTGAAGGTACTTCGAGCATTCACGCCCTGCGGATCCGAGTAGTAACCCATGGCATTAGGTTTTCGCAACATGCCCAGCTCATTAAAAATCAGAGGGATCGTATGAGATGAACAAATCCTGTCCAGCGAACCGTCGTAATTCCAACAAAAAACGAGATCTGGATCTAGCTCACTCACCATGCGGCGAACAAAATCGTCGTGATAAGGGACCGCCTCCTTCTTGAGTATTGCTGTCCAGTCGCTCAGCCAATCAACGTCAGGCCCATTGGGGTAAACACACGAAAATGTCGCTGGACTTACCCATTGATGAGCAAATACCCCGTACTCGTTTTTCAGTTCGTCAGAACCGACAAATATGCACTCCCATCCTTCACTGGCAAATTTGTTCGCCAACGGCAAATACACATCGACAATACTGCTGAACAACGTCGGCCGCCCTCTTAAAACCAGGGGCAGCGTGTAGAACACAACCTTCTTGAATTTTCGCTGCGCCACCCGCACGGCAGGACTGCCCGCGGCAATGCTTTGCGGTTCAATATTAAATTTTACAACCGAGTTCGCTGCGACTACTACTCCCTTACCCACTACCGCTCCCGCCAGGACTGAGGCATTTGCACCAATCCAGGCATCATCTTCAATAATCACCTCGGCCAACTTCAGGCCCTGATCCTTGATAGATATTTTGCGATCATAACGATGAGTAGAAGAAGTTATGGAAACGTTAGGAGCGATCAACACATTCGCGCCGATAGTTACCTTTCCACTTCCGTTGATCCACGCCCCGTAGTTAACCACGGTTCCGGATGAGATACTCAAAAAACCGCCTGCCCCGCACTCAATAACGACATTGTCGCGAATCTGCACATCGTCGGCGATAATACAAGTTGCTGTATCATCAACATAAAACTTTACCGTTTCGGCAATGTGCGCGTTACCAATCTTCAGCATAGTTTTAAGTAACCTTCACAACGTTTACGGTTGACGGACAATAAGCCACGCCTACAGCCTGACGACCACCAGACACACTCATTTTTCTCAAGGGCCAACGCTGATCCAGCTCAACACGCTCACCATCGAGACTGGCCATACCGATATACAGAAAGTACTCACCGGGCGCGACATTCAGCGAATAGGAAAAGCTAACCTTATACGCCCCTTCCTCGAAGCTTATTTCACCGCCAGCCAAAAGAGTATTATCACCCGCCACGTCGACACCTTTAGCGTTTCGTAACGAATAACCAATCACAACATTGCTAAACTCAGCCCGAGACTGGATATAGCAATTCATTATAACTTCATCCATAGGTTCGAAATGATTCGTTGGAACTCCCGCGGCATCAAGAAAATCAACCGCGTTGATTTTTGCTTCTCCGGAGCCAAATCTCACTTCTGAAATATCACCCAACTCTTTCTCGTAAGAAACATCAACATGCAATTCCTCAGCGAGCCCCATTGGCGATGGACCCGCATTACGGATATTTTTTTCATAATTCTTGGTTGCCGCCAAAACGTCGGCACTGTAATCAATGATACGCCCGGCCTGCATTACAATAACTGCTTGGCAAAACCGAATAACTGACTGAGTATCATGAGAAACAAAAAGTATAGTCGTACCGCGCTCCTGCATATACCTCATTCTAAGCATACACTTAAGCTGGAACCCTGCATCCCCTACACTCAGCGCTTCGTCAACAATAAGCACATCGGGATCAACATTAATTGCGACAGAAAAGGCCAGCCGTGCAAACATGCCACTACTGTACATTCGAACAGGCTGATTGATAAATTCGCCAATATCTGCAAATTCCGTGATTGCCGAAACACGCAGTTGCATTTCCGCGTGACTGTAGCCCATCAAGGTGCCTTGAAAGTAGATGTTCTCCATCCCGGTATAATCGGGATTGAAGCCGGCCCCCAACTCCAATAACGAGGCTACCCGGCCAGATACTTTAACGTCACCGCTTGTCGGCGTGAGAACGCCGGTCAAAATCTTGAGTAACGTACTCTTGCCAGCTCCATTCTTTCCTAATATACCAACGGTCTGCCCTTTCTTGACCGTGAAGGAGACATCCGAGAGAGCATGAAAATCATGATGCCGACGCTTCCCGAATAAAGACAATGCCTCAATCAATCTATCAACAGGCTTGTTGTACAGTCGATAAAGCTTACAGATATTGCTGGCAACAATGGCGTCCTCGAATACTTCAGTCATCACAAAACATCCGCAAAGTGAGGTCTTAATTTTTTGAACGTTCGCAAACCCACCAGCATGAGAACAGTCAGAACAATCCAGAATACAATCGTTTGCTCCAGACGATCCCAAAACCAGACACCCCGAATGAGTGAATCCCTGAATCCCTCAACAATATAAGAAAACGGATTAAATTGAAGATATTTTACAGCCTTGCTCTGCATGGCGTTAATATCCCAGAAAACGGGAGTCAACCAGAAACCAAACTGTACCGCCATGGAAACCAACTGACTCAGGTCAGGAAAGAAGATAACAACCGAACTGGTGATCCAGGCTATCGCCAACAACAAAGCAAACAAACAGACAATATAATAGATGACTTGAAGCCAGTAGATCGTTGGCGTATAGCCATAAACCAAAAACAAAAGAATCAGTATGCAAACAAAAAAAATGTGAACCATCAACGCCGAACCCAGCTTCACCAACGGCAGCAATGAAACCCTAAACACTATCTTCTTTACCAGAAAACTGTTTTCTTTCACCGACGAGCATCCTGAGTTCAATGCCTCGACGATAAAGAACCATGGCACCAGGCCACAAACCAACCACAAGACAAACGGAAAATCGTTTTGAGCGGCCGCCTTGAATCCAAACTGAAATACGAACCACAAAATAACAGTAGTTGCTACAGGCTGAATAAAAACCCACAAAATACCAAGATAATTTGTCAGATATCTTGCACGAAGGTCATTGGCTATCAAACTCAACAATACCCTTCGATCCCGTGCAAACCCTCTGAATATGCGCATCAAACTATTCCTTCGAGATAGACACCCAACAAGGTCATCAGCCAACAATCGAAAGGCCTACAGACAGTCAGCAGCCTTCTATTGATCCGTGATCCAGAGAAACGACCAGGCTTGACACTCGACCGTTATCCCTCTTCCCTGCACAACTGAGCGGGACACCCTATCACTGTAGCCCGAAATACCAGAACCTTATCCACAGGGTAAGCCTACATTGGACAAGCGCCCCCCGCTCATGACTCCAACTCATAAGCCCTCCTCACCAGGGAGATCTGTTCCGTTAGGATACGGACTTTCAATGGGCGAAATATGTGAGAATTCTGAAAAGGTCGTAAGAAAAGTCCTAGAAAAATCGACCTGCAAAAAAGCAGACATTACTTTGCCGGCTCCAACATTCCGGCTTGGTATTTGTATGCGATCAGGAGCAGCGGAGTGTATGCAATGATCAGCGCGGCAACACCTGGAATCAAACCGGTTCCGACAGCAACCGCCAGCGGCGCGAGCCATAACAGATTTATTGCCAGGACAGCATAAACAACCGTTTTATGATTTCCGTATTGTCGAGATGCATATTGATAAGCGTGGCTGCGATGGGCTTCATAAATTTTTTCGCCACGCAGTAGGCGTCGCATCAGCGTCCAGGTGGCATCGACAATGAACACCCCCAAGAGTATCAGCCAGCACCAAAGCAACTCGGGTACTTTAGTGGCGGCAATAATGGCCAGCAAGCCCACCGTCAGCCCGAGAAAACCGCTGCCGGCATCTCCCATGAAAATTCGCGCAGGGGGAAAGTTCCAGCAGAGAAAACCCGCAACAGAGCTTGCCAGCACCCAAACCACCCAGCTCAGTTCCTGATGTCCACTCAGCCAATAGACCAGACACCCTGACAAGCAAACAGAAATGGCCTCAACACTGGCCAGTCCGTCGATACCATCCATAAAGTTGTAGAGATTGAGCATCCAGACCAGAAAGACTGCGAACAGAATGGTTGCGAACCAGTTTAAGTTGAGCAGCACACCAAAAAAAGAGATCTGCGGCCCACCACCCAACCAGAACAATGCCCAACCCGCGGCAACGAAATGCCCTAACAGACGCCATCGCGCAGCGATGTGACCATGATCATCAGCAAAACCTAAAGCGGCAACCAACGCTCCCGCCCCCAATAGCCCTGCAAACACCGACAGGTCTATTAAGTCGAGGTAATACAACACAGGTAATGCGAGCAGAAATGAAACGACTATCGCCACTCCGCCGCCTCGCGGAGTAGGCAGAGTGTGGGAGCTACGTAGATTTGGAATATCGATCAGGCTATTTGCCAACGCATAACGCCGTAAGACATAAGTCAAAAATAGCGACACGATGAATACTGCACTGAGCAGCCAACAGAAATTCATTTTTTTAGAGTATCCAGATAGTGATCAGCCGTCTGACGTAATGCTCTGGTCATCACGACGGGAGGAGACCAACTCAAGAGGGTTTGAGTTCTGACGATATCGACCTCAAGAGAATCGAATAAGCGTTGGGCTATCACCTTTTTTCCGAGCACCGACAAAACACCCTTCAACATCCAGACGGGGACTGGAATCAACAGCGCCGGCTTTCCGAATGCCCTGCCAATGCATTGCAATAGCTGCGTTGTTGACAGGTCTTCACCATCACTTACCAGGAACGTATTATTCGCCGCTTCAGGGTGATCGACACACTTGATAACCAGATCCACAAGGTTATCTACCGCAACAAAACTTCTTCGATTATTTATGGCACCTAATGGCAGCGGAACTCTTTTATTCAGCCAACTCATCATACTTAAAAAGTTAGCCTTTACTCCCGGACCATAAACCAGTGGCGGACGAATAATCACCACTTCCATGCCGGTAACAAGGCTGATTTGACGCAGTGCGTCCTCTGCTTCCAGCTTGGAGATACCATAAGGATCGATCGGTGCCGGAGGATCATCGAATTTGAAGGGGTTGCCCGGAACGGTACTCTCGCCGTTCACCTTGATCGAGCTGATGTAAATGAAGCGCTTCACACCTGATTCAGCAGCCTTGCGAGCGAGACTAACTGTGCCATCCACGTTGATCTTACGAAACTCCATCAAGGCGTCAGTCGCAGACTCATTCATCACATGCACCCGCGCGGCACAGTGAATGACTACCTGAACATCGTCCAGTACTGGCAGCCTTGTGTTATTTCCCAGACTGAATGGCACGACTTGGCAAAGTCCGCCAAGGCGTGAAGAGCCGCGAACCGCAGCCACTGGCGTGAGCTTCCTGTCCAGCAACAGCCTCAAAACCACGGCTTCGCCGACAAAGCCGGACGCACCAGTCACTAGAACTTTCGGTCCTTTCATTTGGTTTTTTTTCCGATCATTGCGGTCGCCCAGCAAATCAGAAAGAAAAACAGCTTGTCCCGCAACCGCCGCCGACACTTCCAGGCACTGAACGAAAGCAGCATCAATTGCATACGCCCAAGCCGAAACCAGCGCCGAACAAAAGGATCGGTTTCCTTGCCTACAAGCGCCGTGATGAGTTGTACCTGCGAAAACCACCAACCGTCATGAATGGTTTTGTAGCGCATGAATAGCGAACCAATCCCGATATTCGCGCCTACCTGGTTACTTTCATGCTGACGATATTGCATAACCGGTACCGGATCGGTAAACCACTTGAAACCATGGCTGCGAGCGAATGCATAGAAGTACCAGTCATGTAGACTGACACCCTGAAGTGCTTGCCAATGGGCAAGCACCGAGGTCTTGAGTTGCATTGCCAGTTTTTTGTTCAGAACATAGGTGCAGCCGGGCCCCGCTGCTTCGAAAAGATAATCCCAGTTTACCTGTGGCTGCGCCTTGTCCAACAAGTGGGTCTTGCCATTCTGCCAGAACGCTGTGACATTGCTCGAATAGCCATCCACCTCTCGCGCGCAAATCACCTCACTCGCCCGCTTGAGCTTGTCAGTATGCCAAACGTCATCCTGATCGGAGAACGCGATGAGGTCGTACCCGTCAAAGTCGACATCGCGGATAAGCCTGAAGAAGTTGCGCGAGGCGCCACCAAAACTACCGGCTGCCGGCAACAGAACAATGCCTTGATGGCAATTAGCGAACTCAGCACACCAGACTTCAGTTCCATCCGTAGAAGGATCGATACTGATATAAACGGTTACGTCGACAGCTGACTGGTCGAGGATCGAGGCCAACTGCTCCTCGATCCACTGCATGCCATTGTAGGCAGCCAGCAAAACCGCAACCTTGGGATGTTTTACTGGCATGCCATTCCTGCCTGGACCGGTTGAACGCTACTGTTCGAAGGATTGAGCCTTCGAATCAGTGGGAGGGCGAGTCCAGCAGCTTCTGCAGGTACTGACCGTAGCCTGTCTTCTTCAGGGCATCGGCCTGAGTACCCAGCTGTTCGGCAGTGATCCAGCCATTGTGATAAGCGATCTCTTCGAGGCACGCCACCTTCAGGCCTTGGCGCTGCTCAATGGTGTGCACGAAGTGACTGGCTTCCAACAGCGAATCATGGGTACCGGTATCCAGCCAGGCGAAGCCACGGCCGAGCATTTCGACGCTGAGGGTCTTCTGCTCGAGATAGGCGCGGTTAACGTCGGTAATTTCCAGCTCGCCGCGTTCGGATGGTTTGATGTTCTTGGCGATCTCGACGACCTGGTTGTCGTAGAAATACAGGCCAGTCACCGCGTAGCTGGATTTTGGCTTCAGCGGCTTCTCTTCGATGCTCAAGGCACGGCCGGCAGCGTCGAACTCGACCACACCAAAACGCTCAGGGTCCGACACGTGATAGCCGAATACAGTCGCGCCGTGCTCTTGAGTGCTGGCGGAACGCAGGTTCTCCGAGAAGTGCTGACCGTAGAAGATGTTGTCGCCCAGGATCAGGCAGCAAGGATCTTTGCCGATGAATTCTTCACCGATGATGAAGGCTTGTGCCAGGCCGTCCGGGCTAGGTTGCTCGGCGTAGGTCAGTTTGATGCCGTACAGACTGCCGTCACCCAGCAGTTTTTGAAAACATGGAAGGTCTTCGGGAGTCGAGATAATCAGAATTTCGCGCATACCGGCGAGCATCAGCACCGACAGCGGATAGAAGATCATCGGCTTGTCGTAGATCGGAAGCATCTGCTTGGACACGCCGAGGGTCAACGGGTGCAGGCGAGTGCCCGAGCCACCAGCGAGGATGATGCCTTTACGATTTGTCGTGGTCATTTATTCAGGACTTCCATCAGCATTCGGGTGACACCACTTTGCCAATCCGGCAAGTGTAGAGAAAAGTTGTCGCGCAGCTTCTGAGTGTTCAACCGGGAATTCAGAGGGCGGCGCGCCGGTGTTGGGTAAGCGGTTGTGTCTATCGGATTGATCACCGTAACGGCGAGCTCTTCACCGTTGGCCTTGGCAAAACCGATCACATGGCTGGCATAGCCGTGCCAGGACACTTCGCCGCTGGCCGCCAGGTGATACAGGCCCGCCAGCTCAGGACGCTGCAAGACTTGCTGAATGGCCAGCGCCGTCACGTCGGCAATCAAATCTGCGCCGGTCGGGGCGCCGATCTGGTCGGCGATGACGCTCAGGGTTTCGCGATCCTTGGCCAGACGCAGCATGGTCTTGGCAAAATTATTGCCGCGAGCGCCATAGACCCAACTCGTGCGAAAGATCAGGTGCTTGCAGCCCGAGGCAGCAATCGCTTGCTCGCCGGCCAGTTTGCTTGCGCCGTAGTGATTCACCGGGGCGACAGCGTCTGTCTCTTGCCATGGTGTCAGGCCTTCACCGCTGAACACGTAGTCGGTCGAATAGTGAATCAGCCAGGCATCCAGGGATGCAGCCTCTTCAGCCATGACCCGACTCGCCTGACCGTTCACACGGTCAGCCAGTTCAGTCTCGGATTCAGCTTTATCGACCGCGGTGTAAGCCGCAGCGTTGACGATGACATCGGGCTTGACCTGACGGATCATCGCGCGCAATGCATCGAGATCGGACAGGTCGCCACTCAAACCATCAACCGGGTGACGATCCAGTGCGATCAATTCACCAAGTGGTGCAAGGGAGCGTTGTAGCTCCCAACCCACCTGGCCATTTTTTCCCAACAGGAGAATTTTCATGCTTTGTCCGAACGATCCGTGTAGTTCTGGTCGATCCATTGCTGGTAGCTGCCGCTCTTCACGTGAGCCACCCACTCAGTGTTGTTGAGGTACCACTCGACGGTCTTGCGGATGCCGGTTTCAAAAGTTTCTTCCGGCGTCCAACCCAGTTCGCGCTGGATTTTGCTGGCGTCGATCGCGTAGCGCTGATCGTGGCCCGGGCGGTCCTGAACGTAGGTGATCAGGCTGGCATGTGGGCGATGAGCGGAGTCCGGACGCAGTTCGTCGAGCAGTGCGCACAGGGTATGCACCACTTCGATGTTCTCCTTCTCGTTATGGCCGCCGATGTTGTAAGTCTCGCCAATCACACCTTCAGTCACGACTTTGTAAAGTGCGCGGGCGTGGTCTTCGACGTAGAGCCAATCACGGACCTGGTCGCCTTTGCCGTAAACCGGCAGCGGCTTGCCTTCCAGTGCGTTGAGAATGATCAGCGGGATCAACTTCTCAGGGAAGTGGCAAGGACCATAGTTGTTCGAGCAGTTGGTGACCAGGGTCGGCAAGCCGTAGGTACGGCTCCAGGCGCGAACCAAGTGATCGGAACTGGCCTTGCTGGCCGAGTACGGCGAGCTTGGCTGATAAGGCGTGGTTTCGGTAAAGAGGTCTTCCGGACCTTCGAGGTCTCCGTAGACTTCGTCGGTGGAAATATGGTGGAAGCGGAAGTTGGCTTTACGCGCATCATCCAGCGCCGCCCAATAATGGCGTGCAGCTTCCAGCAAAGTGTAAGTGCCGATGATGTTGGTCTGGATAAATTCAGACGGACCGGAGATCGAGCGGTCAACGTGGGACTCTGCGGCCAGGTGCATAATGGCATCCGGCTGGTGTTCACGCAGAACTCGGTCCACTTGATCACGGTCGCAGATGTCGACACGTTCGAACACGTAACGCGAGTTCTGGCTGACTTCAGCCAGCGACTCAAGGTTACCAGCATAAGTCAGTTTATCGACGTTAACGACAGAGTCAGTAGTGTTGGAAATGATATGACGAATGACTGCCGAGCCGATAAATCCGGCGCCGCCGGTTACTAGAATTTTCACGCGAAACCATACCCTTAAGTTGCTGACAGGGCCGCCAACCGCGCACTGTCAAATCCATGAATGCAAAAGCCATCAAGTCAGCTATGGCTTCTGACAGAATCAGTCTGAACCGATGCGGGAATGCCCCAATCGGCCAAGCGTAGCATTTTACAGCTTAATAAAGGTTTTACTAATGGATATGGACAAGCTGTGACACAAATTCGACGCGCATGACGGGTTTTCCCCGATCAGACAAGGCGCTTGCGTGAGGCTCTGGACGTACGCCCCAGAAACCAACCGAGAATCGGCACGATCACCATGCCGACCAACAGCGCAATCACCATGATCAGCGACACCGGCATCTGTGGCCCCGCCCAACCCAGGAACAGCAGTGACACACCTTGCTGATTCTCAAGAACGAACGCTAGGATCGCAAGAACGAGCAACAGGACAAATACAGCGAGAAGTACGCGCTTGAGGTTACGCATCAGCGGTTCCTTGAAGTGCAGCAACTGTCAAAACCCCTCCTCCTCGTCCTCATTCACGCGATCGCGCAGTTCTTTGCCTGGCTTAAAATGCGGAACGAACTTGCCGTCGAGGCTGACGGACTGACCGGTTTTCGGATTGCGACCTACACGCGGAGCGCGGTAGTGCAGAGAGAAGCTGCCAAAGCCACGGATCTCGATGCGATCACCGGTGGCCAGACACTGCGACATTTGTTCAAGCATAGTCTTGATAGCCAGCTCCACATCCTTGGATGAGAGCAGCCCTTGATGGGTGACAATTCGTTCGATCAACTCCGACTTCGTCATATTTTTCCCTTCTTTTTCAAGCAGCTAGGAAAAGCGCTTCAAAGGTTTTAGCATGCCCGGAGGAATTTGAACAGCCCGGGTTTTCACATATTTTCACCAGCAATGACCGCCCAATTACGAGGAACTACGACGCGATCTAGCTCAGCGACAAATAACCAGCATGGTGCGCGTCAGATACCCCGCGGGATTGAAGCCGAAAGGGTATTCATCCTCATCCTTGGCATCATCGGACCTGGCTACAACCTTATAGCCCGCCGCCTTACACTCTTTGTCCGCGCGCTTACGGCACTTCTCCCATCCAGAACCCAATCCCGAACAATCTATCTCTACGCCACTGACTCCACGCACGGCATGAGTCTTGGCATTCGTACCGCAACCCGCCAGCATCAAGACTGCCATTGCGACAATGAGCTTGTTCATTCACTTCCTTATGGCAGACGCCCTGCCCGGCTATCGTTCTTTAGCTAAAGACTAGCTGCAAATAAGCGATTGATCCGATTAAAGAAAGAGACAACACAGAAGGATCATTGGTTTCAAGAACAGCCACCCCGCGCACGAACCACCCGACAAACCCAAATCCCAGACACAAAAAAGGGCGACCGAAGTCGCCCTTTTTCTATGGTCTGACAGAACTCAGTTCTGTTTTTCCATTTGTGCACGCAACAGGTCGCCCAGAGTGGTAGGACCAGCAGCGATGCTATCCGAAGGCTTGTCTTTCAAGCTTTGGATGGCTTCTTTCTCTTCAGCATCGTCTTTCGACTTGATGGAGAGCTGGATTACACGGCTCTTGCGGTCAACGCTGATGATCTTGGCTTCTACTTCCTGGCCTTCTTTCAGAACGTTGCGCGCGTCTTCAACGCGGTCACGGCTGATTTCGGAGGCTTTCAGAGTCGCTTCGATATCGTCGGCCAGAGTGATGATGGCGCCTTTAGCGTCAACTTCTTTCACGATGCCTTTAACGATGGCGCCTTTGTCGTTCTCTTGAACGTACTCGGAGAACGGATCGCTTTCCAGTTGCTTGATACCCAGGGAGATGCGCTCGCGCTCTGGGTCAACCGACAGGATAACGGTGTCCAGCTCGTCGCCCTTCTTGAAGCGGCGAACGGCTTCTTCGCCCACTTCGTTCCAGGAGATGTCGGACAGGTGAACCAGACCGTCGATGCCGCCGTCCAGACCAATGAAGATACCGAAATCGGTGATCGACTTGATGGTGCCGGAGATTTTATCGCCCTTGTTGAACTGGCCAGAGAAATCTTCCCATGGGTTAGATTTGCACTGCTTGATGCCGAGGGAGATACGACGACGCTCTTCGTCGATGTCCAGAACCATAACTTCCACTTCGTCGCCGACTTGTACGACTTTCGAAGGGTGGATGTTCTTGTTGGTCCAGTCCATTTCGGAAACGTGTACCAGGCCTTCAACGCCTTCTTCCAGCTCAGCGAAGCAGCCGTAGTCGGTCAGGTTGGTTACACGAGCGGTAACGCGAGTGCTTTCTGGGTAACGGGCTTTGATAGCAACCCATGGATCTTCGCCCAGTTGCTTGAGGCCCAGGGAAACACGATTGCGTTCGCGATCGTACTTCAGAACCTTGACATCAATCTCGTCGCCAACGTTGACGATTTCGGAAGGATGCTTGATACGTTTCCAAGCCATGTCGGTAATGTGCAGCAGGCCATCGACGCCACCCAGATCGACGAATGCGCCGTAATCGGTGAGGTTCTTGACGATACCTTTGACTTGTTGGCCTTCCTGCAGGGATTCCAGCAGAGCTTCACGCTCAGCGGAGTTCTCGGCTTCGAGGACGCTACGACGGGAAACGACAACGTTGTTGCGTTTCTGGTCAAGCTTGATGACCTTGAATTCCAGCTCTTTGCCTTCCAGGTGCGTGGTGTCGCGCACAGGACGGACGTCAACCAGAGAACCTGGCAGGAACGCACGGATGCCGTTAACGTCGACAGTGAAGCCGCCTTTAACCTTACCGTTGATAACGCCCTTGACCACTTCTTCGGCTGCGAAGGCTGCTTCCAGAACAATCCAGCATTCAGCGCGCTTGGCTTTTTCACGGGACAGCTTGGTTTCACCAAAGCCGTCTTCAACCGAGTCCAGAGCAACGTGAACTTCGTCACCGACGTTGATAGTCAGTTCACCAGCATCGTTGTAGAACTGCTCAAGCGGGATGAGTGCTTCAGACTTCAGGCCAGCGTGAACGGTTACCCAGCGAGCTTGGTAATCGATATCAACGATAACACCGGTGATGATGGAGCCTGCCTGAAGGTTCAGGGTTTTTAGGCTTTCTTCAAAGAGTTCCGCAAAGCTTTCGCTCATTTTAATTCCTGTTGAATAAGGGCGAAGGATACGCCCATCTCCACATCCCAGACGACGTGGGTTATGTTCATTTAAAGAAGCACTGCAAGACTATGACTGGTCCCCTGCAGAGCTTCTTGGTCACCCGGCGATATCGCGAATGGCGATCTCGCTCATGATGCGTTCCAGCACCTGATCGATGGATAACTCCGTGGAATCCAGCTGTATGGCGTCAGCCGCCGGCTTGAGCGGGGCTACCGCTCGCTGGGTGTCACGCTCATCGCGTGCACGGATCTCATCTAGCAGACTCGACAGACTAACACCATCGACTTTGCCCTTCAACTGCAAGTATCGACGGCGCGCACGCTCCTCGGCACTGGCAGTGAGGAATATCTTCAGCGGCGCGTCCGGAAAAACCACCGTGCCCATGTCGCGCCCATCGGCGACCAACCCCGGCGATTCCTGAAACGCCCGCTGACGCTGAAGCAGCGCCTCGCGTACCGCGGGCAATGCAGCCACCTGGGACGCACCCGAGCCGACGCTTTCCGTACGGATGACATCGCTGACTTCGTCACCCTCCAGAATGATGCGCTGCAGTTGACCTTCGGTCGCCGCAATGAACTGCACATCCAGATGAGCGGCAAGCTTTTTCAGCAGTTCTTCATTCGTCAGGTCAACGCCGTGGTTATGCGCAGCGAACGCCAACAGACGGTAAAGCGCACCGGAATCCAGCAAATTCCAGCCCAGACGCTTGGCCAGTATCCCGGCGACCGTGCCTTTGCCAGAGCCGCTTGGCCCATCGATGGTGATGACCGGTGCGATGATTTTCACGACTGAGCCTCTTGTGCAACACGAATGCCGACCTGCGCACAAAGCGCAAGGAAGTTCGGGAACGAGGTTGCGACGTTGGCACAGTCATGGATGCGAATCGGTGCGGTGGCGCGCAGCGAAGCAACGCTGAACGCCATGGCAATCCGGTGATCGCCGTGACCGTGCACTTCGCCGCCGCCTATCAGGCCGCCGTCGATGATGATGCCGTCCGGGGTCGGTTCGCATTTGACGCCCAGCGCCAGCAAGCCATCCGCCATGACCTGGATACGGTCCGACTCCTTGACTCGCAGCTCTTCGGCGCCACGCAACACGGTGCGCCCTTCGGCACAGGCCGCGGCCACGAACAGCACCGGAAATTCGTCGATGGCCAGTGGAACCAGTGCTTCGGGAATCTCGATACCCTTGAGTTTAGCTGCCCGTACGCGCAGATCCGCCACCGGCTCACCGCCGACTTCACGCTGGTTTTCCAGAGTGATATCAGCGCCCATCAGACGCAGGATGTCGATCACGCCGGTACGGGTCGGGTTGATGCCGACGTGCTCGAGCACCAGCTCCGAACCTTCGGCGATCGATGCCGCCACCAGGAAGAACGCGGAAGACGAGATGTCGCCCGGCACTTCAATGTGGGTCGCGGTCAGCTTGTGGCCGGACTCAACCGAAGCGGTCGCACCGTTAACAGTGACCGGATAGCCAAAGCCGCGCAGCATGCGCTCGGTGTGGTCGCGGGTCGGAGCCGGCTCGGTGACGGTGGTCTTGCCTTCGGCGTACAGGCCGGCCAGCAGCAGGCAGGATTTCACCTGGGCGCTGGCCATCGGCATGGTGTAAGTCAGACCCTTGAGCTTGTTGCCGCCACGAATGGTCATCGGTGGACGACCTTCAGCGGCGGTCTCGATCACGGCACCCATTTCACGCAGCGGATAGGCCACGCGATTCATCGGGCGCTTGGACAGCGAGGCGTCACCGGTCAGGGTGCTATCGAAGTCCTGCGCAGCCAGCAGGCCCGACAGCAGACGCATCGAGGTGCCGGAGTTGCCCAGATAGATCGGGCCCGGCGCAGGCTTCAAGCCATGCAGGCCGACGCCGTGAATGGTCACGCGACCGTGGTGCGGACCTTCGATCACGACGCCCATGTCGCGGAAGGCTTGCAAGGTCGCCAGGGCGTCTTCGCCCTCGAGGAAGCCTTCGACTTCGGTGACGCCTTCGGCCAGGGAGCCGAGCATGATCGAACGGTGGGAAATCGATTTATCGCCCGGTACACGAATCCGCCCAGTCAGGCGGCCACCAGGTTGAGCCAGGAAAATCAGGTCGTTGGAGTTCATAGCGTCCACATAAGCCCGGCGGGCCAGGATTTTACTGAAATGTTCGCGGGCAACCCGGGCGCGAGTGAATACGCCCAACAATTGGTGCCCATCCCCTGCATCGACCGCGTCGCGCAAGGCGTCGAGGTCGCTGCGAAATGTATCAAGTGTGCGCAGGACAGCTTCGCGGTTGGCGAGGAAGATGTCGTGCCACATGACCGGGTCGCTCCCCGCGATTCTTGTGAAATCGCGAAAACCGCCCGCAGCGTAACGGAAGATCTCAAGGTTTTCATTGCGCTTGGCCAGTGAATCGACCAGACCGAACGCCAGCAAGTGTGGCAAATGGCTGGTTGCCGCCAACACTTCGTCGTGACGCTCGACCTGCATGTGCTCGACATCGGCGCCCAATTCACGCCACAAACGGTCGACCACTGCCAACGCGGCCGGATCGGTCTGATCCAGCGGTGTCAAAATCACTTTATGGCGACGGAACAGCTCGGCATTGGAGGCTTCCACCCCGCTCTGCTCGGAACCGGCAATCGGATGACCCGGCACAAAACGCGACGGCATACCGCCAAACGCTTCGGTCGCGGCACGCACCACATTACCCTTGGCGCTGCCAACGTCGGTCAGAATCGCCTGCCCCAGGTCCATGCCGGCCAAGCGGCCAAGCATTTTTTCCATGGCAAGGATCGGCACGGCGAGCTGGATCACATCCGCGCCCTGACAAGCAATCGCCAGGTCTTCTTCGCAGCGATCCACTACGCCCAACTCAACCGCGAGCTTGCGCGACTGCGGGTCGAGATCGACCCCGACCACTTCGCGACACAGGCCACTTTCGCGCAACCCCTTGGCAAACGAACCGCCGATCAACCCCAGGCCGACCACCACCAGGCGACCGATCATAGGGCCAGCAGGTTGCAGTGCAGTGACATCAACCACGAGCCAGAACCTTGGTCAGCGCCTCAAGGAAGCGGCTGTTTTCCGCGGGCAAACCGATGGTGATGCGCAGGTGGTTCGGCATGCCGTAGTTGGCCACCGGACGCACGATCACGCCTTCGCGCAGCAACCCCTGGAAGATCGGCGCAGCCACCTGCCCCATATCGACGCAGATGAAGTTGCCCTTGGAAGGAATCCAGCTCAGCCCCAGCTCACGAAACCCCGTTTCCAGCTGCTGCATGCCGGCTTCGTTCAGGCGACGGCTTTCAGCCAGGTAATCGGCATCTTGCAATGCAGCGCACGCAGCGGCCAGGGCCAGGCTGTTAACGTTGAACGGCTGACGCACGCGATTCAGCACATCGGCAACCACCGCAGTGGACAAGCCATAACCGACCCGCAGTGCCGCCAGGCCATAAGCCTTGGAGAACGTGCGCGAAACCAGCAGATTCGGGTACGCCGCCAGGAAGTCCAGGCCATCCGGCAAGTCGCTGCCCTCGGCGTATTCGATGTACGCCTCGTCCAGCACCACCAGCACATGCTCCGGCACGTCCTGCAGGAACTCGTCCAGCGCCTCGGCACCGAACCAGGTCCCGGTCGGGTTGTTCGGGTTGGCGATGAATACCACACGAGTATCGGCATCGATCGCAGCCAGCATGGCCGGCAGGTCATGGCCCCAGTCTTTGGCCGGGACCACTTTGGCCGTCGCGCCGACGGCTTGCGTGGCGATCGGGTAAACAGCAAACGCATGCTCACTGAACACCGCGTTCAGGCCGGGCGCCAGGTACGCACGCGCCACCAGCTCCAGAATGTCGTTGGAACCGTTGCCCAGCGTCACCTGATTCAGCTCGACGCGGCACTGCTCGGCCAGCAGGGTCTTGAGCGCAAAACCGTTGCCGTCCGGATAGCGGGTCAGCTCGGCCAGTTCGTCGCGAATGGCTGCCAGCGCCTTTGGACTGGCGCCCAACGGGTTTTCATTGCTGGCCAGCTTGATGATTCTGGCTGGATCGATGTTCAGCTCACGCGCCAGTTCGTCCACGGGTTTGCCCGGAACGTAAGGCGAAAGTTGTTGCACGCCCGGCTGCGCCAGAGCGAGGAAGTTGCCACTCATTTGCTACCCCTTAGAGAACTGCTTTCGGGTAAGAACCCAGCACTTTGAGTGCTACTGCTTCCTGACTGATCTTTTCCAGTACACCTTTGATCAACGGATCACGGTGGTGGCCGACGAAGTCGATGAAGAACACGTAGGTCCATTTACCGCTGCGCGACGGACGGGTCTCGATTCGCGTCAGGTCGATACCGTTATCGTGGAACGGCACCAGCAACTCATGAAGCGCGCCGGGCTTGTTGCTCATGGAGACGATGATCGACGTCTTGTCGTCGCCGGTCGGCGGTACTTCCTGGCTGCCGATCATCAGGAAGCGCGTGGAGTTGTCCGGGCGATCCTCGATTTTCTCGGCCAGGCGGGTCAGCCCATACAAGCTGGCGGCCATGTCGCCGGCAATCGCCGCCGAGTTCCACTCACCCTTGACCCGCTTGGCTGCTTCGGCATTACTCGACACCGCCACGCGCTCGACATTCGGGTAGTGCGCGTCCAGCCACTTGCGGCACTGGGCCAGGGACTGGGCGTGGGAGTAGATGCGGCTGATGCTGTCGGTCTTGGTGTTTTCACCCACCAACAGGTGATGGTGAATCCGCAGCTCGACTTCGCCACAGATGACCATGTCGTGTTCGAGGAAGCTGTCGAGGGTGTGGTTGACCGCGCCTTCGGTGGAGTTTTCCACCGGGACCACGCCAAAATTCACCGCACCGGCCGCCACTTCGCGGAACACTTCGTCGATCGCCGCCATCGGCTTGCTGATCACCGCGTGGCCGAAATGCTTCATGGCGGCGGCTTGAGTGAAGGTGCCCTCAGGGCCTAGGTACGCCACTTTCAGCGGCTGTTCGAGGGCCAGGCACGACGACATGATTTCGCGGAACAAACGCGCCATCTCTTCGTTGCCCAGCGGCCCCTGATTGCGCTCCATCACCCGCTTGAGCACCTGAGCCTCACGCTCAGGACGATAGAACACCGGCACTTCGCCTTCGGCCAGCGAGGCCATCTTTACTCGCGCAACTTCCTGGGCGCAGCGTGCACGCTCACTGATCAGCTCCAGGACTTTGGCGTCCAGGGCATCAATGCGAACGCGCAGTGCCTTGAGTTCTTGCTCAGACATTAGCCGTGTTCCTTCTCGAACTCTGCCATGTACGAAATCAGTGCGTTGACCGCAACGATGTCGACGGCGTTATAGATGGAGGCACGCATGCCGCCCACAGAACGGTGACCCTTGAGGTTCAACAGACCACGTTCGTCGGCACCGGCCAGGAATGGCTTGTCGAGACGGTCGTCAGCCAGGCGGAACGGAACATTCATCCACGAGCGATCCGACTTGTTGATCGGGTTGCTGTACAAGCCGCTGGCGTCAATGAAGTCGTACAGCGTGCGCTGCTTCACTTCGTTGAGCTTGCCGATAGCTTCAACACCACCCTGCTCTTTCAGCCACTCGAACACCAGACCGGACAGATACCAGGCCAGGGTAGGCGGGGTGTTGTACATCGAGCCGTTATCGGCCGCGACCTTGTAGTTGAGCATGGTCGGGCACAGGGAACGGGCATGACCCAACAGGTCTTCGCGAATGATGTTCACGACAATGCCGCTCGGGCCGATGTTTTTCTGCGCGCCGGCGTAGATCATGCCGAAGCGCGAAACATCGATTGGGCGCGAGAGAATGTCCGAAGACATGTCGGCCACCAGCGGAACGTCGCCAGTTTCCGGGACCCAACTGAATTCCAGGCCGCCAATGGTTTCGTTCGGTGCGTAGTGAACGTAGGCCGCGTCTTTCGACAGGCTCCACTCGTTCTGACCGGGAATGGCGAAATAGTCATAAGGCTTGGCAGTAGCGGCAACGTTGACGCGACCGTAGCGCGAGGCTTCTTCGATGGCTTTCTGCGACCAGATACCGGTGTCGATATAGTCGGCGGTGCCGCTTTCCGGCAACAGGTTCAGAGGAATCTGAGCAAATTGCTGGCTGGCGCCACCTTGCAGAAACAGCACTTTATAGTTCGAGGGGATATTCAGCAGATCACGCAGATCCTGCTCGGCCTTGGTGGCGATGGACACGAACTCATCACTGCGATGGCTCATCTCCATGACCGACAGGCCCTTGCCGTGCCAATCAAGGAGTTCACCCTGGGCGCGCTGCAGGACAGCTTCGGGAAGTGCCGCAGGACCGGCACAGAAGTTATAGGCTCTCTTGCTCACATCCAATCTCGCTCTGATTTGGTGGTAATCACGCAATAAATCACAACATCAATCGACACAGAGTCCCTGCTGAAGCACAGCTTTTGTAGGAGTGAGCCTGCTCGCGATTGCATCACCGCGATGTGTCAGACATACCGCGGCGCCTGCATCGCGAGC
>NZ_JASCOM010000299.1:0-6818 GCF_029959925.1 Pseudomonas sp. PS02303 | reverse complement strand
CGTTCAGGAGATGGGGCCAACCCCTGTGGGAGCGAGCCCCGCTCGCGAAAGCGGAGTGTCAGTCAACATTGATGTCGACTGACACTCCGTCTTCGCGAGCAGGCTCGCTCCCACAGGTTTTGCGTTTAGGGCTTCAAGCTGGCCAAAACGGTCGCCGCGCCCTCCTTGCCCTCAAAGCTGGTCACACCGGCCAGCCAGCGCTGAAGGTCTTCGGGATGATCACGCAGCCATTGCCGGGCAACGTCCTGAGGCGTCTTGCGCTCCATGATCGGCACCATCAACTGGCTTTCCTGGGCGGCGGTGAAAGTCAGGTTCTCCAGCAAACGGTTCACGTTCGGGCAACGTTCGGCATAGTCCGGGGACGTCACAGTCGAGACCGTCGCTGCGCCTTCGTTGGGGCCATAAACGTCTTCGCTGCCGGTCAGGTAGGCGACTTTCATGTTGATGTTCATGGGGTGCGGGGTCCAACCGACGAACACCACGAACTCCTTACGGTTCACCGCCCGCTGAACGGCCGCGAGCATGCCGGCCTCACCGGACTCGATCAGCTTGAAGTCTTTCAAGCCGAAGTGATTGGTCTCGATCATGGTTTTGATCGTGGTGTTGGCGCCACTGCCGGGCTCGATGCCATAGATCTTGCCGCCGAGCTTGTCTTTGAACTTGGCGATGTCGGCGAAGGTTTTCAGCCCGGCGTCCGCAACGTACTGAGGCACCGCGAGCGTTGCCTGCGCGTCGGCCAGGCTCGGCTTATCCAGGACCTTCACTTGTTTGGCATCAAGGAACGGCGCGATGTTCTTGTCCATCGCCGGTTTCCAGTAACCGAGGAAGATATCGAGGCGTTTGTCGCGGATGCCGGCAAAGATGATTTGCTGCACGGCGCTGGTTTGCTTGCTTTCGTAGCCGAGGCCGTTGAGCAATACGTCAGCCATGCCGCTGGTGGCGATCACGTCGGTCCAGTTGACCACGCCCATGCGCACGGCCTTGCAGGACGCATCGTCACTGGCCAGGACGCTAGTGCTCAGAAGAGCGGTGCCGCAGAGGATTGAGAGACAGCGGGTGAACAAACCTTTGGTGCTTGTCATAGAGAGCGTTCTCGTGCGGCAGATTATTGTGAGGGCCGGTGTCTTCTTGCACCGTGACCAGCACATTACGCAGCGTCGAGAGGGTAAAAGCGAACTGTAGCGACCGAGATTTGCACGGTGGCGACCGTTCCGCTCAGCTAGCGAGACCAACCCCGCCCTGTGGCGACGGAGCTTGCTCCCGCTGGGTTGCGAAGCAGTCCCCAACCCATTCAACCGAGTTTAATCAGATATACCCGACTCGCCGGGTTTACGACGGCTTCGCCGCCGAGCGGGAGCAAGCGCCCTCGCCACAAAAGCGCGCTCCCACAGGGTTATGCGTTGTAGTGCTTTTGGCCCCAGGCCAGCAGACCTTGCAGCAATTCCTTGAGCACAACCTGCGTCGGCGCCGCCAGGTCCGGGCGATAGCGAAACGGCTCAAACTCTTCCATGTACGTGCACTGCCCTAGCTCCAGTTGCACCGCATGAATGTTTTCGGCCGGGTTGCCGTAATGCCGGGTGATGTGGCCGCCCTTGAAGCGACCGTTCAGCACGTGGCTGTAATCGGTGTGCCTGGCGCAGATCGCTTCCAGCTGAGTGGCCAATTGTGGATCGCAACTGGCGCCGTTGAAGGTGCCGAGGTTGAAGTCCGGCAGCTTGCCGTCGAACAGGTGCGGGATGATCGAGCGGATCGAATGCGCATCGAACAGCAACGCGTAGCCGAACTCGGCTTTGAGTCGCGCCAGTTCGTTCTGCAGGGTGGTGTGATACGGCGTCCACACCTGCTCCAGATATGTTGCTCGTTCCGCCGCCGACGGTTCCATCCCTTCACGGAACAACGGAATGCCGTCGAACAGCGTCGCCGGATACAGACCGGTGGTGGCGCCGACATACAGCGGCTTGTCGTCAGACGGACGGTTCAAGTCGATGACGAAGCGCGAGTACTCGGCAGCCAATGTACTGGCGCCCAGTTCGGCAGCGAACTCATAAAGTTGGGGAATGTGCCAGTCCGTGTCCGGCAGGCTGCGCGCATCGGGGATCAACCCGGCTTCCACCGCCGGAGTCAGGCGCAGGCCGGCGTGGGGCATGCTGATCAGCAGCGGCACGCGGCCTTGTTTGAAGTTCAGAACCTTATCCACAACTGCTCTCCTAAACGCTCGTTTCGACGCCGTGACGCACGACGCGTTTTTCCAGGTCGCCGCCCAGCCAGTACGACAGATCGGCGGGACGATCGATTTGCCAGGCGACGAAATCCGCGACCTTGCCGGCTTCCAGCGAACCGTGAGTGTCAGCCATGCCCAGCGCGGTGGCGGCATGAATGGTCGCGCCCGCCAAGGCTTCTTCCGGGGTCATGCGGAAACAGGTGCAGGCCATGTTCAGCATCAAGCGCAACGACAGCGCCGGTGACGTGCCGGGGTTGAGGTCGCTGGCGATGGCGATTTTCACGCCGTGTTTGCGCAGGGCATCCATCGGTGGCAACTGGGTTTCACGCAGGAAGTAAAACGCACCGGGTAGCAGCACCGCGACGGTGCCGGAACTGGCCATGGCGATGGCGTCGTCTTCGGTCATGAATTCCAGGTGATCGGCCGACAGAGCGTGGTAACGCGCCGCCAGGCTCGAACCGTGCAGCGACGACAATTGCTCGGAGTGCAGCTTCACCGGCAGACCCAGTTCTTGTGCGGTGATGAACACCCGCTCGACCTGTGCCGGCGAAAAGGCCAGGTATTCACAGAACGCGTCCACCGCATCCACCAACCCTTCGGCGGCCAGGGCCGGGAGCATTTCAGCGCAGATGTGATCGATGTAGTCGTCAGCGCGATCCGCATATTCCGGTGGCAACGCATGAGCGGCGAGGCACGTGCTGCGCACGCTGACCGGCAGTTCGGCGCCGAGACGACGGATGACTCGCAGGATCTTGCGTTCACTGGCCAGGTCGAGGCCGTAGCCGGATTTCATTTCGACCGTGGTCACGCCGTCGCGCATCAGGCTTTTCAGACGCTTGGCGGCGCTGGCGAACAGCTCATCTTCGGTCGCTGCACGGGTGGCGCGCACGGTGCTGGCGATGCCGCCACCGGCTGCTGCAATTTCCGCGTAGCTGACACCTTTCAGGCGCTGTTCGAATTCACCGCTGCGGTTACCGCCGAACACCGTGTGGGTGTGGCAGTCGATCAGGCCCGGGGTGACCCAGGCCCCTTTCAAATCATTGACCGCCGGGTACTCACCCGACGGCAGTTCACTGCGCGGGCCGACCCACTCAATGTGCGCACCGGACGTCACGATGGCCGCATCCTCGATGATCGAGTAGACGCCTTGCGCCATGGTTGCGACGTGGCAGTGTTGCCAGAGAGTTTTCATCCCGAGTTCCTCGTCTTTGATCGTTCCCACGCTCCACGTGGGAATGCCTCTAGGGACGCTCTGCGTCCAGTGACGCGGAGCGTCACGGGCTGCATTCCCACGCAGAGCGTGGGAACGATCGGTGGGTAGGGGTTAAAGGCTCGGCAAAAGCCTGGCCGACACCAGTTCATTCAGGCAACGCGTGGCCAACAACTCAGTCGCCGCATTGATGTCCGGCGCAAAGAAGCGGTCCTTCTCATAGAACGGCACTTCTTTACGCAGAATCCCACGGGCGTTTTCCAGCTTCGCCGAAGTCTTCAGACCTTCACGCAAATCCAGCCCCTGAACCGCCGCCAACCATTCCACCGCCAACACACCGCGCGTGTTTTCAGCCATTTCCCACAAGCGCTTGCCGGCAGCCGGTGCCATCGATACGTGGTCTTCCTGGTTCGCGGAAGTCGGCAGGCTGTCCACCGAATGAGGATGGGACAACGCCTTGTTCTCGCTAGCCAGTGCCGCCGCAGTCACCTGGGCGATCATGAAACCGGAGTTCACCCCGCCATTGGCCACCAGGAACGGCGGCAGTTGCGACATGTGCTTGTCCATCATCAGCGAGATGCGACGTTCGCTCAGGGAACCGATTTCAGCGATGGCCAGGGCCATGTTGTCAGCGGCCATGGCCACCGGTTCGGCGTGGAAGTTACCGCCGGAGATCACGTCGCCTTCAGCGGCGAAGACCAGAGGGTTATCGGAAACGGCGTTGGCTTCGACGGCCAGCACTTCGGCCGCCTGACGGAACTGAGTCAGGCAGGCGCCCATGACTTGCGGCTGGCAGCGCAGGGAGTACGGGTCCTGGACCTTTTCGCAGTTCTGATGCGAGTCGGATACTTCACTGCGCTCGCCCAGCAGATCACGGTAGGCGGCAGCGGCGTCGATCTGGCCTTTCTGGCCACGGGCGGCGTGGATGCGCGCGTCGAACGGCGAACGCGAACCCAGCACGGCTTCGACCGTCAGGGCACCAATCGCCACGGCACCGGCGAACAGATCTTCGCCTTCGAACAGACCGCGCAGCGCATAAGCGGTCGACACCTGAGTACCGTTGAGCAGCGCCAGGCCTTCTTTCGCCGCCAGGGTCAACGGCGTCAGGCCGGCGACTTTCAGTGCTTCAGTCGCTTCCATCCACTCGCCTTTGTAGCGGGCCTTGCCTTCACCCAGCAACACCAGGGACATGTGCGCCAAAGGCGCCAAATCGCCGGACGCACCGACTGAACCTTTCAATGGAATGTGCGGGTAAACCTCGGCGTTGATCAGCGCGATCAACGCGTCAATCACGACGCGGCGAATGCCGGAGAAACCACGGCTCAGGCTGTTGACCTTGAGCACCATGACCAACCGCACCAGCGCGTCGCTGATCGGCTCGCCGACACCGGCGGCATGGGACAGCACCAGCGAGCGCTGCAGGTTTTCCAGGTCTTCGCTGGCGATGCGGGTCGAAGCCAGCAGGCCAAAACCGGTGTTGATGCCGTAGGCGGTGCGGTTCTCGGCGAGGATCTGTTCCACGCAGGCAACGCTGGCCTCGATCTGCTTTGATGCACTGTTGTCGAGGGTGATTTTGACCGGCTGCTGATAGATATCACGCAGTTGGGCAAGGCTCAGTTGGCCGGGAATCAAATTTAGCGCAGTCACTTTTATTCTCCTTTTGAGAGTCTTTTTGTTAACTAACCAGACGCTCCGGAAATGTCCGTTGTCCGTCGCTTCCCGCCTCGTGGGGGCTGGCGCCTTGGCACGCTGGTTTGATGTAGGAATCAGTTGAGGTTCGGTAAAGCCTTGTGCAGCAAAATCGGATCTTTCAACACGCCGGCAGCGGCGGCGATGTCCGGCGCCAGCCAGCGGTCCTGGTCATAGGCCGGGACGCGTTCACGCAGCAGACGCCACGCGGCATCGGTGCCAGCGCCAAAACGCTGTTCCTTGAGAAATTCAAACGCCTGGGCCGCCAGCAGGTACTCGATGGCGAGGATCTGTGTGCAGTTTTCCAAGGCACGATGCAGCTTCAGCGCCGCGTTGGTGCCCATGCTCAAGTGGTCTTCCTGCAAGCCCGAGGTGACGTAGTTGTCGAGCACGGCCGGTTGCGCCAATTGGCGATTTTCCGCGCACAGCGACGCGGCGACGTACTGGACGATCATCATCCCGGAATTTACCCCGGGGTTGGCCACCAAAAACGCTGGCAGACCACTGACGTGCGGGTTGATCAGGCGGTCCAGGCGACGCTCGGCGATGGAGCCGATTTCGGCCATGGCGATGGCCAGCAAGTCCGCCGCCAGCGCGACCGATTGGCCATGCGGGTTGGCCTGGGACATGACACGGAAGTTGTCTGGCGTACCCAGCAGCAACGGGTTGTCGGTGCAGCCGTTGAGTTCGGTTTCGATCTGGCGGATCGCGTGCGTCAGTTGATCCCGTGCAGCACCGTGGACTTGCGGGATTGAACGGATGCTCAGCGCATCCTGCGTGCGAATGCCTTTGCTCGATCCAATCACTTCACTGCCATCCAGCAACGCTCGCAGATTGATGCCGACCTGCTGCATGCCCGGATGCGGTTTGAGCGCGATGATCTCGGCATCGAACGCCGCGATCTGGCCACGCTGGGCTTCGAAGCTCATGGCGCCGATCACGTCGGCCCATTGCACCAGGCGCGTCGCATCGGCAATCGCCAGACAGCTGAGGCCGGACATGCACGGCGTGCCGTTGACCAGGCACAAGCCATCTTTGGCCCCCAACTGAACCGGTTGCAGACCTTCTTCGGCCAGGGCTTGCTGGGCGGAAACGATCTGCCCGCGATAACTGACATTGCCGACACCCAACAGCGCGATGCTGATATGGGCCATGTGGGTCAGGTAACCGACCGAACCCTGGGACGGCACTTGCGGGGTGATGCCGCGATTGAGCAGCGCCAGCAGCGCTTCGACCACCCGACGATGAATGCCGGATTTGCCATGGCTGTAATTGCGGATCGCCGCGCACATGATTGCACGGGTCTGCTCGTCGGCCAGCGGAGCGCCAACGCCACAAGCGTGGCTGAGCAAGGTGTTGCGCGACAACTGGCTCAGTTGTTCGTCTTTGAGCGAGACGTTGCACAACGCACCCAGGCCCGTGTTGACGCCATACGCTCGCTCGCCGCTGGCGACGATGCGCTGGACGATCGCCTGGGCATTCTCGATCCGCGCCCAGGCCTGGGCCGACAGCTCAAGCTGAGCGCCATGACGGGCGACGGCAACCACATCCTGCCAACGCAACGGGGCGTCGGCGATAACGATTTTTTCAGCCTGGGACATCTTTGACCTCTTACCTGAATATTGATGCAGCTTTGCCGACGCTTTCGCGAGCAGGCTCGCTCCCACAGGGTACGCATTCCAATTGTGGGAGCGAGCC
>NZ_JASCOM010000298.1:0-6832 GCF_029959925.1 Pseudomonas sp. PS02303 | reverse complement strand
GCTCGCGATGGCGGAGTATCAGTCACCATAGATGTGAATGAACCACCGCCATCGCGAGCAGGCTCACTCCTACAATGGGATTTCGGTGTGTTCAGTTGAAGGCGATATAGAAATACCCCATGTCCGGATCACGGCCCATGGCCGGCACACGAGAGACAAAAATGCCCTGCACCTGACCCAGCATCGGTAACTCCAGCGTGCATAACCCATCCACAAACGCTGTGGGTTCCAGGCTGTTGAACTCGACACTGAACGGCACGCGCTCGCTGTTTGGCATCCGCGAATGGGGCGTTTCTTCAAGCGTGTCGATATGGATCGACAACTCACTGCCATCCGGCAGCCGCAGCGAGCCTGTCTTGCCCAGCAGGGTCTGAAAGTGTTGGCTTTGAACCTGTTGCAACATGGCGTCACTCCCGAAAAACGGCCGGGGGATGGGTATCCCCCGGCCAGACCTCAATTGCGAGAAGGGAACAACCCGTTCAAGGCGATGCTGAAGTTGAGCACCAGGAATGGGTTCATCGTTTCCATCGGCAAACCGTTACCGGCCGACGAGATTTCCCCCGTCACGGCAGTGGCCACGCCCTTCAGCGGTACCGCCGCAGCGCCTTGCGCATCAGAGAAGATGCTCGCCGAGCCCGGGCCGCCGCCGGAAGCGCCAATGTACGAGTTGGTCGCGGTTGGAGCGGTGACCGGGTTGCTCGCCGGGCTGGCCAGTTGCAGGGTGGTGGTGGCCGTCAGCCCGGACAAGGCATGGGTGTGATTCGGCAGGTTGGTGATGGTCGCGGTGACGTTCTCGGTCCCGGAGAACTCGCCAATGACCCGTGGTGTCAGGTTCAGCCCGTTGCCCATGCACACCGGCATTCGGCCTTGCAGGTTGGGTAGCATGAAGTTGGTGGAGCCATTGCCGCCGAAGTTGACGCCGAGCAGGGCAAATAGCGCGTTGTATTGCTGGACCGCCAGCGTCTGGCCGTTGCACAGGGCCCAGCCGTTGGGAGCAAAGTTAAAGGCGAAAGGCTGAATAGTGCCCATGAATACTTCCATAGTTCCTTATCCCTCAGGTTAGTGTCTGAAGCGTCACGTAAGGCCCGGTTATCCGGGCGGATCGCGCTGATCAGCCGACTCCATTCATCTCCGTGGCTGGGTCACGCCAAGCCAGAGCGTAGTAGATCCGGATGATTGCCGAATGTCGTTGGTCGTAAAGCCAGCATCGACGACGGCGCTGACGCTGACCTACAGTGATGACACGCTTCACGCTTTTTCACTGGCAGTCCCGAGGGGAGCAATGGAGGCGTACAGAGAATTGCCACTTGAGGGCACCCAAGGCCCGCAAGCGACACCCGGTGCCTGGGCGAGCGTCAAGCGCTTGCTTCGGTGGGTGCGCGAACATTGGCTGTTGCCGATCCTCGCGTTGGCCGCGCTGGTGCGTTTCTACGACCTGACGGCGGCGGCTATCTGGGGCGACGAAGGTTCCAGCCTGCTGATGAGCCAGTTTTCGCTCGGCGGGATCTGGCTGCACGCCGCGTACGATGTCCACCCGCCGCTGTATTTCATGCTGCTGCACGGCTGGGTCGAGCTGTTCGGCGACGGTATATTTTCGATCCGCAGTTTCAGCGCGCTGCCCGGGATCGCCACGGTGTGGCTCGGCGTCTGGCTGATGGACTTGCTCGCCACCTGGCGTGCCGCGCTGCTGGCCGGTTTGCTGCTGGCGCTGCTGCCTACGGCGGTGCGATACAGCCAGGAAGTGCGGATGTACTCACTGCTGGGCCTATGGCTGATTGGCGCGACGATTGCGCTGGTCTACTGGATCCGATACCCCCGTCGCACGCGTTATCTGGTGGCGTATGTGCTGCTCATGACTGCGGCGTTCTACACCCATTACTTCACCGCCCTGTGCGTGCTTTGCCATTGGCTGTATCTGGGGGTGATCCGCCTGCAACCAGGTTACCGCTTGCGGCATATTCAACGCCCCGGCTGGTGGCTGGCGAACGTGGCGATTGTGTTGTTGTACTTGCCTTGGGTGCCGAGCCTGATCGATCTGGTCCAGCACATGGATCAGCTCAAGGCCAATGGCGATGTGGGATGGGAGGCACCGGTCACGTTCGGATCGTTGCCGTCGATGATCTGGTCGTTTCTGACTCAGGACGATGGCGAGAACCTGCCGACCCTGATTTTCAGCACGTTACCTTTGGCGTTGCTGGCCTTGATGTGGGTGGCGCTGGCGCGGGATCGCAGCGTGATTCGGGGCAGTGCGCTGGTGGTGATCTACACCGTTGTGCCGTTGCTGGTAGTGTTTGGGGTGTCGTTTGTCTCGCCGGTGTTCATCGAGCGTTACCTCACTGCCTACGCCCTCGGCCTGCCAATGATTGCCGCACTGGCCATTGATCGCCTGTACTCAGGGGCCCGGGTGTTGGCCATGACAGTGCTGGTGTTGTTTGCCGGTGTCGAACTGGTGGGCCTGAATAACAACGCCACGGTCGATAGCAACGACCAGTTCAACGTCATGGTCAATTACGTCAACCAGCACTTCGTTGCCGGTGACCGAATCGTCACCAGCGACATGCTTTGGTACCTCAGCTACGTCTATTACAACCGCACCGACGCCAAGCCGTTGCTGTACACACCACCGTTACCAGGCGGTGCGTCGAGCCGGCCGAGTGCTTATGGTTTCGGCACGTTGGTGACCCCGGACATTTACCTCGATAGCCTTGGCACCTTGCCCAAAGGCACGGGGCGCGTGTGGTTGATCGGCACTGTTGGTGTGCCGGACGAGTTCGCCCCGTTGCCCGCCGGCTGGCAGAGCGTTGGCCAAACGCAGGCAGGAGGCGCCAATGCGCGCTTGTTCGTGTTGCGTTAAGTCAGTAACAAAAATCTTGTTTTTCAGACGATTTAGCTTCGATTTGATATCAAAACACTACTACTGCTTCGGCAATTCATAGTCTACGCTCCGTCATACATAAAGGACTTATGATCAGGTGAAGGGATGCAGCAGTACCACTTTATCTCCGGCTTGCCGCGTTCAGGCTCGACCCTGCTTTCTGCCATCCTGTTGCAGAACCCGCGTTTCCACGCCGGCATGACCAGCCCCGTTGGCGCGCTGTTTTCAGGTGTTCTGGAACAGTGCAGCGCCGGCAGCGAGTTTGGCGCGGTGATCGATACCGATCTGCGCCGACGCTTATTGCGCGGTCTGTTCGACTCCTTCTACGCCGACAAGGCCGACAAACCGGTGGTGTTCGACACCAACCGGCTATGGAGTTCGCGCTTGCCGGCCATCAGCGACCTGTTCCCGCAAGCCAAGGTCATTGCCTGTGTGCGCAATGTCGCCTGGGTCATGGACAGCATCGAGCGTTTGTACCGCGCCAACCCCTTTGAAAACACCAAACTGTTCGGCGACGCGATCGAGCGCAACACCGTCTACAGCCGTTGCGAAACCCTGGCCCAGCGCAATCGCCTGGTGGGATTTGCCTGGGCTGCGCTCAAGGAAGCCTATTACGGCGAACACGCCGAGTCGCTGC
The DNA here is from genome assembly GCF_029959925.1 of Pseudomonas sp. PS02303. NCBI lineage: Bacteria > Pseudomonadati > Pseudomonadota > Gammaproteobacteria > Pseudomonadales > Pseudomonadaceae > Pseudomonas > Pseudomonas sp. PS02303. The sequence goes on along the minus strand of NZ_JASCOM010000298.1, from coordinate 3,320 downwards.
TGATCGTCGACTACGACCTGCTGACTCAGGCGCCGGATCGGGTGATGCGGCTGGTCTACGACTTCATCGGCGAACCCTGGTTCGAGCATGACTTTGACCACCTCGCTTACGACGCGCCAGCGTTCGACCAGGCCCTGGGGGTTTCGGGCCTGCACAAGGTCAAGCCGAGGGTCGAACTGCAATCGCGGCGAACGATTTTGCCGCCGGACTTGTTCAAGCAGTACGCAGAATTGTCCTTCTGGCTCGATGGCTCAGCCAGCGCCGCCAATGTCATTCGCATGAAAGCCGATGCCGCGATCAGTTGATCGCGGCATTTTCATTTTCGCGTCACGAAAGTTCGAGTCCGGGTGAGCAGCATGTGGTGGAGCAAAGGCAAGTCGCGGGTTACCGAAGGTGCACGGGCGCTGGCCTCGCCCATGATCATGTCCCTGGAGCCGCGAATGTTGTTCGACGGCGCGGTCGCGGCCACCGTGGCGGATGCCGCCCAGCCTGAAAGCCATCCCACGGCCGACGCGGCGAAAGCGCCGGCGAATGATCAGCCGGTCGCCAGCAAAGACACCCACGGCCAGGCCGATGCCACGCCGGCTTCAACACCTGTTGCCGTACCGGGGCAGAGCGTGGTGTTCGTCGATTCCCGGGTCAAGGACGCCGACAGCCTGCTCAAGGGCGTGGCACCCGGCACTCAAGTGGTTCAGCTGGACGCGAGCCGGGACGGTCTGCAACAGATTGCCGATTATCTGGATACCCATCAGGGCATCAGTTCCGTGCAAATCATTGCTCACGGCAACGCGGGCGACCTGTGGCTGGGCGACAGCTATCTGTCGGCCGACAACGTCGCGGCCCGCAGTGCGGTGCTGGCGGAAATCGGCAAGGACATGAATGCCGGTGGCGACATCATGATCTACGGCTGCTACACCGCCGAAGGTGAGCGAGGCTTGAGTTTTGTCGATTCCCTCGCGCAGCTGACCGGCCGTGATGTAGCCGCTTCCAGCAACCGCACCGGAATCGGCGGCGACTGGGACCTGGAAATTGTCACCGGCAACATCGAAAGCGCCAACGTGCTGTCGACCACGGCCATGAGTGAATATCAGTGGGGCCTGGCGACCTGGACTGCTACCAACAACGGCAACACCGGTATCGGCTCGTTGCGTGCCGCCATCGCCTCGGCGCAGAACGGCGATATCGTCACCTTCAACGCCAGCATGACGGTGCAGCTGACGTCCGAACTGCTGATCAACCAGAACATCACCGTCGATGGCGACTTGAACAACGACGGCGTGGCTGACGTAATTCTCGACGGTCAGTACCGGACCCGGGTGATTGAAATTGCCGCGGGCAGAACCGTGACCCTTGATGGCCTAGTGATTACCCGTGGCCTGGTGGCGGGAACGGGCGGTAACGGTGGCTACGGTGCCTCAGGGGCCATGGCCGGGGGGATTTTCAACGCCGGCATCCTGACCCTTAACAACGTCAGCGTGACCTCCAATGCCGCTTCCGGCGGCGGTGGCGGCGGCGGTGTCACGGGTGCTTATTACGGCGGTGGCGGTGGTGGTGGCGGCGGTTTGGGCGGTCAGAACGGCGGGCACGGTGGCTCGGCCGGGCCGGGCACCGGCACGTTGGGCGGCCAGGCTGGCAGCGCCAATGCCGGCGGCTACGGTGGCGGTTATGACGCGATCCACATGGGCGGTCGCGGTGGCACCAATACTGGCGGCGCGGGCGGGCTGGGCGTGTCCTATTACAGTAACGGCGGTAACGGCTCGACGGCCACCAATGGCACGATTTCCATTGGCGGCGGGGGCGGTGGCGCCGGTTGGGACAAAGTTGGTGGCGCTGGCGGCAACGCGGCGGGCGGGATCTACAACGCCAGCAGCGGCACCATTACCATCATCGGCACTTCGACCATCAGCAACAACATCGGCGCCGGTGGTGGCGGTGGCGGTGGCGGTGGCCAAGGCAGCAATGCCAGCAATGGCGGCATCGGCGGTCGGGGCGTCGGCGCGATCTGGAACAAAGGCACGCTGCTGATCACGGCCTCCAACTTCGCGGCGCTGGCTGGTAATGCCGCGGCCAGTGGAGCAGGCGGTACCGCGCAGGGTGGAGGTACAACCGGCACTTCGCCGACCTCCGTCGCGACTATCTTCAACGACGGAGGTGTACTCAACACCGCGTATGCGCCGCCGCCGACCGCAACCATTGTGGTCGCTGACACCACGCTGAGCATCGGCGAAACGTCCTTGGTGACGATCACCTTTTCCGAGGCCGTGACCGGTTTCACCAACGCCGACCTGACCATCGCCAACGGCACTCTGAGCGCCGTCAGCAGCGCCGATGGCGGCATCACCTGGACGGCCACCTTCACGCCGACCGCGAGCATTTCCGATACGACCAACCTCATCACCCTGGACAACACCGGGGTGAACAACGGCCTGGGCACGGCCGGCGTCGGTACCACGAACTCCAATAACTACGTGGTCGACACCTTGCGCCCCACCGTCGGCATCGTGTTCACCGACACCGCGCTGAAGGTCGGCGAAACATCGCTGGTGACCTTCACCTTCAGCGAGGCCGTGACAGGTTTCACCAACGCGGACCTGACGATTGCCAACGGCACCTTGTCGGCCGTGAGCAGCAGCGATGGCGGCATCACCTGGACGGGCACCTTCACGCCAACCGCCAGCATCACTGACGCGACCAACCTGATCACCCTCGATAACACCGGGGTCAGCGACCTGGTCGGCAACGCCGGCAGCGGCACCACCGATTCGAACAATTACGCCATCGATACCGTGCGCCCGACCGCGACCATCGTGGTGGCCGACACGGCACTGAAAATCGGCGAAACGTCGCTGGTGACCATCACCTTCAGCGAAGCCGTCAGCGGTTTCACCAACGCTGACCTGACGATTGCCAACGGCACGTTGAGCGCGGTGAGCAGCAGCGATGGCGGCATCACCTGGACGGCGACCTTCACACCGACTGCCAGCGTCAATGACACAACCAACCTGATCACCCTGAACAACACAGGGGTCAGCGACCTGGCGGGCAACGCCGGCAGCGGCACCACCGATTCCAACAACTACGCCATCGATACATTGCGTCCAACAGCAACCATCGTGGTGGCGGACACCGCATTGAGAATCGGTGAGACCTCGCTGGTGACCATCACTTTCTCCGAGGCGGTGAGCGGTTTCACCAACGCCGACCTGACTATCGCCAACGGCACATTGACGGCCGTGAGCAGCAGCGACGGCGGAATTACCTGGACGGCGACCTTCACGCCGACCGCCAGCATCAACGACACAACCAACCTGATCACCCTG
>NZ_JASCOM010000297.1:0-6864 GCF_029959925.1 Pseudomonas sp. PS02303 | reverse complement strand
CGCGATAGCGGTGTGTCATTCAACGTTGATGTCGACTGACACGACGCAATCGCGAGCAGGCTCACTCCTACAGTTTCTGATTAGAGGTTGACCACATTGACGAACCGCGAAGCGGCGGTTTCGTCGATCTTGAGGCTGGTGAAGTCGAACAGGTTACGGTCCGCCAGTTGCGACGGTTGCACGTTCTGCAAGCTGCGGAAAATGCTTTCGGTGCGGCCCGGGGTCTTGCGTTCCCACTCTTGCAGCATGTCCTTGACCACCTGACGTTGCAGGTTTTCCTGGGAGCCGCAGAGGTTGCACGGGATGATCGGGAATTGCTTGAAGTCCGAGTAGGCCTGAATGTCTTTTTCGTTGCAGTAGGCCAGTGGCCGGATCACCACATTGCGGCCGTCGTCGGCGCGCAGCTTCGGCGGCATGGCCTTGAGCGAACCGTTGAAGAACATATTAAGGAAGAATGTCTCGACGATGTCGTCGCGGTGGTGACCGAGGGCCATTTTGGTCGCGCCGATTTCGTCGGCAAAGGTGTAGAGCGTGCCGCGACGCAGGCGCGAGCACAACGAGCAGGTGGTCTTGCCTTCCGGGATCAGCTCCTTGACCACCGAGTAAGTGTCTTTCTCGACAATGTGGTACTCGATGCCCAGCGTTTTCAGATAGGCCGGCAACACGTGTTCAGGGAAGCCTGGCTGTTTCTGGTCCATGTTCACGGCCACGATCTCGAACTTGATCGGAGCGACCTTCTGCAAGTGCAAGAGCACGTCGAGCATGGTGTAGCTGTCCTTGCCACCGGACAGGCAGACCATGACCTTGTCGCCGTCTTCAATCATGTTGAAATCGGCAACAGCCTCACCCGCCTGACGGCGAAGGCGCTTTTGCAGTTTGTTCTGGTTGACCGTGAGAGTGCCCATGACGCGAGATCCGTAAGGTGTGACGAAAGGCCGGCATTTTACGCAAAAACCCATCGTCGGCGAAGTGCCTGGCGACTGCACTTTATCTGAGCGGAGCATACCCCTGTGGCGAGGGAGCTTGCTCCCGCTGGGTCGCGCAGCGGCCCCAAAACCATCCTGCACCATTGGGTCAGTCAAACCCCGTTGGCCGTTTTTGCGACGGCTGCGCAGCCGAACGGGAGCAAGTTCCCTCGCCACATAGGTCGCGCAAGACCCTACGGCGATTAACAACAGGGTTTACAGCGCAATTTGCTCTAACGCCCCACAACCTGCGCCGTGAAGACCTTTCTATACTGCGACATAAGGTCGCATACATATCCAGACCTTTTACTTACTTGGCCACTTTGGCCTGTAGGCGCTCCACTGGGGGGCGACGGTAAAAACAAGAGGAGTGACTGGCATGATCCATCACGTAGTGGGGCTCTTCACCCACCCCGACCAGGAATGGAAAGAAATCCGTGGCGACCAAGAGGAAAGCATCAGCCACATGTACCTGACTCACACGCTGATTCTGGCGGCAATTCCCGCTGTGTCGGCGTTTATCGGCACCACTCAGGTTGGCTGGGTCATCGGCAATCGAGCGCCGGTCATGTTGACCCAGGAAAGCGCGCTATGGATGACGATCATGTCGTACCTGGCGATGCTCGGCGGCGTCGCGGTCATGGGCGCATTCATCCACTGGATGGCCCGTACCTATGACGCCAATCCAAGCCTGGCACGCTGCGTTGCATTTGCGACCTATACCGCGACCCCGCTGTTCATCGGCGGTCTGGCGGCGCTGTACCCACATATGTGGCTGGGGATGATCGTCGGAACGGCGGCCATCTGCTACACGGTGTACTTGCTGTATGTGGGGCTACCCACTTTCATGAACATTCCATCAGACGAGGGCTTCCTGTTTTCCAGTTCGGTACTTGCCGTAGGCCTGGTGGTGCTGGTCGCCATTATGGCGTTTACAGTGATTGTCTGGGGACTCGGCGTGGGGCCGGTCTACACCAATTAGCAACTCACCACCCAAAAACAAGATCTGCCAACACAGGCCGCCGTAAGGCGGCCTTCTAATGTGTGAGGGGTAACGACCATTCGGCGCCTCGGCGATTCGCAAGGCCCCGGGGTTGCGGCATACTCGACGTCTCTGGAGATCCATCAAGCATGCCCGAGCAACTCAATACCCGCGTCGAAGACTGTTATCAGCTGGCCGAATCCTTTTTCAAACGAACTTTCAAACGCCCCGTGGTGAGCCTCAAGCTGCGCGGTCAAAAAGCCGGTGTCGCGCATTTGCACGAGAACCTGCTGCGCTTCAATCCGCAGCTGTACCGGGAAAACACTGAAGACTTTCTCAAGCAGACCGTGGCCCACGAAGTCGCGCACCTGATCGCCCATCAACTGTTCGGCGACCGCATTCAGCCGCACGGTGAAGAGTGGCAATTGATCATGCGTGGCGTGTACGAACTGCCGCCCAATCGCTGCCACACCTACGACGTCAAACGCCGCAGCGTGACGCGCTACATCTACAAATGCCCGTGCGTCGACAGCGATTTCCCGTTTTCGGCCCAGCGCCATGGCCTGGTACGGCAAGGGCGGCGGTATTTGTGCCGGCGGTGCCGCAGCACGTTGGTGTTCAGTGGGGAGATGCGGGTCGAGTAGTCAGATTTGTGGTGGCGGTGCCGGACTCATCGCGAGCAGGCTCGCTCCCACAGGTATTGATTTCGAGCACAAGCTTTGTGAACGACACAGATCCTGTGGGAGCGAGGCTTGCCCGCGAAGAGGCCGGTACAGACGCTAGAGAATCACCTTGGCACGGCGCAATTCTGCAATCCGCTCAGCACTCATCCCCAACTCCCCCAACACCTGATCCGTATGCTGTCCCAACACCGCGCCGATATGCCGCGGCGCCGGCAACCCCTCGGAAAACTTCAAAGGACACGCCATCTGCGCCTGAGTCGAACCGTCCCCCCGCGGCACCTGCGTCACCAACTCCCGCGCCTGCAACTGCGGATGCTGCACCGCCTCAGCCAAATTCAGCACCGGCTCGACACACGCATCGACCCCGGCAAACAACTCGCACAGTTGCGCAAAGTCATGTTTCTCGAATTCGGCTTTCAACTCATTCTTCAGTGCCTGTTGCTCGGCGGGTTTGGGCGACAGGCCCTTGGCCGCCAGCTCCGGCCGCCCCAGCGCGCTGCACAGTTGCTGCATGAAGGCCGGTTCCAGACTGCCCACCGATAACCAGCGCCCGTCCCGCGAACGGTAGTAGTCGTAGAAGCTGCCGCCATTGAGCATCTGATCCTCCCTGCCCGGCTCCACACCACAGGCCAGGTACCCGGCGCCGGCCATGGCGTTCAGGCTGAAGGCGCAGTCGGTCATGCTCACATCCAGATGCTGCCCCACCCCGCTGTGCTGGCGAGCGATCACCGCCGCCAGCAACCCGATCACTCCGTGCAACGAGCCGCCGGCGACATCTGCCACCTGCATGCCCAATGGCAACGGCCCGCTCTCGGTGCGGCCGGTGTAGCTCGCCAGCCCTGCCAGCGCCAGGTAGTTGATGTCGTGACCGGCGCGGTCCTTGTAGGGGCCGCTCTGGCCATAACCGGTAATCGACACGTAAATCAGCCGCGGATTGATCGCCTTCAAGGCTTCATAGCCCAGGCCCAGGCGTTCCATCACACCGGGGCGGAACTGTTCCAGCACGATGTCGTGGTCCGCCAGCAATTGCTTGATCACCTCCAGCGCCTCGGGCTGCTTGAGGTCCAGCGCCAGGCTGCGCTTGTTGCGATTGAGGTAGGCGTGGCTGGCCGACACCCCGTGATCGTGCGGCGGCAACACCCGGAGCAAATCCATACGGGTCGGCGATTCGATGCGCAGGACTTGCGCGCCCATGTCCGCCAGCAACAACGAGGCAAACGGCCCCGGCAGCAGCGTCGAGAAATCCAGAACTTTGAGTGACGCCAGTGGACCGGGCATGAGCGACCTCCGTGAACGATGCCTTCAGCCTAGGCAGGCAAACGCATTGCAGCAATCACCTGAAGTGTCAGCAGCTGTGACCGTTGCGCTCAAATCCCGGGCAAGAAAAAACCCGCCGAAGCGGGTTTTTCAGTGCAGCCAGTCTTACTTGACGTTGCTAGGGGTTGGGCCTTCGGCCACGCCCAGGTCGTCTTCTTCACGGGTGTCGGAGATACCGCGACCACCGGAAGCCAGCTCGACTTGCAGCTTGTCTTCGTCCAGCTCTTTCACCCACTTGGCCACGACCAGGGTCGCAACCGCGTTACCGACCAGGTTGGTCAGCGCACGGGCTTCGGACATGAAACGGTCGATACCCAGGATCAGCGCCAGGCCGGCAACCGGCAGGTGGCCAACGGCCGACAGGGTTGCCGCCAGCACAATGAAACCACTGCCGGTCACGCCTGCAGCGCCTTTGGAGGACAACAGCAACACCAGCAACAGGGTGATCTGGTGGGTGATGTCCATGTGGGTGTCGGTCGCCTGAGCGATGAACACAGCGGCCATGGTCAGGTAGATCGACGTACCGTCGAGGTTGAACGAGTAGCCGGTCGGGATTACGAGGCCGACAACGGACTTCTGTGCACCCAGGCGTTCCATTTTGATCAGCATGCGCGGCAGAGCGGATTCCGAAGAGGAAGTGCCCAGTACGATCAGCAGTTCTTCACGGATGTAGCGAATCAATTTGATTACGCTGAAGCCGTGCGCGCGGCAGATGCCGCCCAGTACCACGAGCACAAACAGGATGCAGGTGATATAGAAGCAGATCATCAGCTGACCGAGTTGCACCAGCGAGCCAACACCGTAGGCACCGATGGTGAAGGCCATCGCACCGAACGCGCCGACTGGAGCGAGCTTCATGATCATGTTGATGATGTTGAACATCACGTGGGCAAAGCGATCGATGAAGTCCAGAACCGGCTTGCCGTAGGCACCCAGGCGATGCAGGGCGAAACCGAAGATCACCGAGAACATCAGCACTTGCAGGATGTCGCCGTTGGCGAAGGCGCCGACGATGGTGTTCGGGATCACATTGAGGATAAAGGCAACGATGCTCTGGTCTTTACCGGCCGAGATGAAGCCAGCGATTTTGCTGGTGTCCAGAGTGGTCACATCGATGTGCATGCCGGCGCCCGGTTGCACGACGTTGACCACGACCAGACCGATCAGCAAGGCAATGGTGGAGACGATTTCGAAGTACAGCAGCGCATAGCCACCGGTCTTGCCGACCGACTTCATGTTCTGCATGCCGGCGATACCGCTGACGACCGTACAGAAGATGATTGGCGCGATGACCATTTTGATCAGTTTGATGAACCCGTCACCCAGTGGCTTGAGGGCCACACCGGTCTGCGGATAGAAGTGACCGAGCAGGATGCCGATGGCGATAGCAACGATCACCTGGAAGTACAGGGATTTATACAGTGGCTGACGAGTCGTCATTGCAAAGTTCCTCAAGAGTGCCCCGTGACAACATCCGTCTGTTGCCCAAGACACTTCAATTGCGAACCCTCCTGCACTGGAGGGATTTGTTTTGTCGAGCTGCGCAACGGCAGGCATCTGCTTGTTGTATCGCAAGGCCCGTGCCACCTTTAAAAAAATGCCTGCATGCCTTTTGACATCAAGGGTTACAGGTCCAGCCTTGCCACTGACGGGTTACCACAATGTGGCGGATTTCCGCCCATCGACCAGGTCTCGTCCTACAATTTGGCGGATATCCGCCTGTTCATAACGAGGGTCGACAGCTACCATCCGTCGTTCATTGGGTCGGACCTGCCTGCCATGCGTGAACGCACCATCGCCAGTCATTTCGCCCGTGCCGCATTAGGTGGCGCGCGTCGGTTGGGTTATGACTATTCAAATCTGCTGCAACAACTCGGCATCAGCCCCGAGTTGCTGGATGAGCCACGGGCGCGAATTGCGCCGGAGCAGTTCACGCGATTGATCCAGGCGTTGTGGCTGGCCCTCGACGACGAATACCTCGGTTTCGGGCCGACGCCCAGTAAAACCGGGACCTTCGCAATGATGTGCCACGCCGTGATTCACTGCCGCAACCTCGATAAGGCGCTGCATCGCGGTTTATTGTTTTACAGCCTATTCCCTGACGGTCCGCGCCTGACCCTGACCCGCGAAGACGAATGGGTCCGCCTGAGCCTCGACGATTCGAAGTTCCAGGACCCTGATCATTTCCTCACCGAAAGCCAACTGATGGTGTGGCACCGTCTTGGCAGTTGGCTGATCGGCCAGCGCATTCGGCTGGAGCAGGCGACGTTCAGTTATCCAAAGCCCGAACACGGCGCCGAATACGATTTGCTGTTCCCCTGCCCCATGGAGTTTTCCACGGAGCAGAGCAGTTTGCTGTTTCACAGCCGCTACCTGCACATGCCGTTGTTGCAGGACGAACGCACGCTCAAGCATTTCCTCCAACATTCTCCCGCCGACCTGCTCTCGCGCCCGGATGACGGCGACAGTCTGAGCAGCCAGTTGCGCCGCTTGCTCAGCCGCGACAGTGCACGCTGGCCGGACCTGGAAGAGGTGGCTGCGCACCTGCACATCAGCCCGCAGACGTTGCGTCGGCACTTGCGCGAAGAAGGGTCGAGTTTTCAGGAATTGAAGGATCAGTTGCGCCGGGACATTGCGATTTATCACTTGGGGCGAGCAGATCTGTCGTTACAGCAGATTGCCGAGCAATTGGGGTTTTCCGAGCCTTCGGCGTTTCATCGGGCGTTCAAAAAATGGACCGGGTTGACGCCGGGCGCCTATCGCGCGCAAGAGAACTGAATCTGCGTTGAATTGACTGGCCTCATCGCGAGCAGGCTCGCTCCTACAGGTGATCGGTGTGAACGCAAATGATGCATTCACTGAAGATCTCCTGTGGAAGCGCGCCGGGGCGCGGTGTACCCAGTCCCCGGGGAACAGG
>NZ_JASCOM010000296.1:0-6875 GCF_029959925.1 Pseudomonas sp. PS02303 | reverse complement strand
AGCCTGCTCGCGAAAGCGGTATAACAGCCAACAGATAAGTTGAATGTTAAGCCGCCATCGCGAGCAGGCTCGCTCCCACATTTGATTTGTGCGAAGTGATCGATATGAGTCTGCCAACCCGTGATCTCTCCACCAGGCTTCTGCTGAATCTCGCGCCGTGGCGCAACGCCACAACCTGGCGCGTCGCCTTCTCCGGCGGACTCGACTCCACCGTCCTGCTGCACCTCCTTGCCCACCTCGCAAAAAACCAATCCCTGCCGGCGCTCAGCGCCATTTATGTTCACCACGGCCTTCAGGCTGCGGCTGATGCGTGGCCGCAACATTGTCAGTCGGTCTGTGACGCGCTGGGTGTGCCGCTGCAGGTGGTTCACGTTCAGGTTCAGCCCGGCGCCAGCCTTGAGCGTGCCGCCCGGGATGCGCGCTATGGCGCCTTCGTTGAAGCCACTCAAGCCAATGAGCTGCTACTCACCGCGCAGCACCGGGACGACCAAGCGGAAACCCTGTTGTTTCGGCTGTTGCGCGGGGCAGGGGTGAGGGGCTTGTCGGGCATGCCGCGCGAGCGCGTCCTGGGTCGCGGGCATCTTTTGCGTCCGTTGCTCGATGTCACACGCGCCGAGCTTGAGGCTTATGCGGCCGAGCATCGGTTGAGCTGGATCGAGGACCCTTCGAACCAGGACCGTCAGTTCTCACGCAACTACCTGCGGCATCAAGTGTTCCCGGTATTGACCGAGCGCTGGCCACAAGCGACGGCAACCATGGCTCGCACTGCCGCGCATCTGAGCGAAGCGCAGGGGTTGCTCGATGAGCTGGCCCACATCGATCTGGCCAGCGCCAATACCGCCAATGAATTCGATTGGCTGGGTCTGCCATCCCTGGAGTTGGCGCCGCTGGTCAGGCTTTCTGCCGCGCGCCAGCGCAACGCATTGAGTCACTGGCTTGCAGCATTGACGCGACTGCCGGATAGCGACCATTGGTCGGGTTGGGATGATTTGCGCGATGCCACGGGGGATGCCCGTCCGATCTGGCGATTGGCGGAGGGCGAATTGCATCGGGCGGGCGGGCGTATCTGGTGGCTGTCGGGTCGTTGGCTGCGCGTTCCCCCCCCAGTCGGCCTTTGGGCTGATCCTTCGATAACGCTGGTTTTACCGGAAAACGGCGAGCTTACGATCACCGGCCAAATCCCCGCCGGCCCGCTGCAAATCCGCTATCGTGAGGGAGGCGAGGTCATGAATCTGCCTGAGCGCGGCCACCGGGATCTCAAGCGTTTGCTCAACGAACGCGGGGTTCCGGGCTTCGTCCGTGGCAGATTGCCGCTGCTTTACCGGGACGCGCAATTGCTGGCGGTGGCCAACCTGCGGGGCCTCGATGGCAACGAGCAGGAGGGCTGGCATTTGCAGTGGGACCCACTGAGCGAAGATCAAGGTTTGAGCTGAAAGGGGCTTTCCGGTAGACTACGCTCCCTTCTTGATACAACTTCTGTGGATTCGCCTGAATTACAGAAGTTGCCGATTACCAAGCAGTCTTTGCTGGGCGATTCCAAAAAATGTGTAGCGAGCAACGTACCGGTGTTTCATCTGCCGGTCTGTCCCAACGCGGCGGTTTTTTTGAAAGGTGCACTGTGATTAATGCAGGTGATCGGGGGCTTCGGCCTTCCTTCGCTTTCCCCGGCGGCTCGGACCGCTTTAACGCAGACTTCTAGGGTTTTTCATGACGCGCTACATATTCGTCACGGGCGGTGTTGTTTCTTCATTGGGGAAAGGCATTGCCTCGGCTTCATTGGCGGCCATCCTGGAGGCGCGGGGACTTAAGGTCACCATGCTGAAGCTGGACCCGTACATCAACGTTGACCCGGGCACCATGAGCCCGTTCCAGCACGGTGAAGTGTTCGTCACCCACGACGGCGCCGAGACCGACCTGGACCTGGGCCACTACGAGCGGTTCATCCGCACGACCATGACCCAGAACAACAACTTCACCACCGGCCGTGTCTACGAACACGTCCTGCGCAAAGAGCGCCGTGGTGATTACCTGGGGGCAACCATCCAGGTGATCCCGCACATCACCGACGAAATCAAGCGCCGCATCATCAAGGGTGCCGGCGATGCCGACGTGGCGATGGTCGAGATCGGTGGCACCGTGGGTGACATCGAGTCGCAACCGTTCCTCGAAGCGATCCGTCAATTGCGTTTCGAAGTCGGCGCCAAGCGCGCGATGCTGATGCACCTGACGCTGGTGCCGTACATCGCCACTGCCGGCGAAACCAAAACCAAACCAACCCAGCACTCGGTCAAGGAACTGCGTTCCATCGGCCTGCAGCCAGACGTGCTGGTGTGCCGTTCCGATCACCCGATCGACATCTCGTCGCGTCGCAAGATCGCGCAGTTCACCAACGTTGAAGAACGTGCGGTGATCGCGCTGGAAGATGCCGACACCATCTACAAGATCCCGGGCATCCTGCACTCCCAGGGCCTGGACGATTTCGTCGTCGAGCGTTTCGGCCTGCAATGCGGCAGCGCGGACCTGTCCGAGTGGGAAGCGGTGGTTGACGCCAAGCTGAACCCGGAACACGAAGTCACCATCGCGATGGTCGGCAAGTACATGGAACTGCTGGACGCCTACAAGTCGCTGATCGAAGCGATGAGTCACGCCGGCATCAGCAACCGCACCAAGGTCAACCTGCGCTACATCGATTCCGAAGACATCGAAAACCAGGGCACCGCGCTGCTGGAAGGTGTCGACGCGATCCTCGTACCGGGCGGCTTCGGTCTGCGTGGCGTGGAAGGCAAGATCACCGCCGTTCAATACGCTCGCGAAAACAAGGTTCCGTACCTCGGCATCTGCCTGGGCATGCAAGTGGCCGTGATCGAGTTCGCTCGTAACGTGCTGGGCTGGAAAGACGCCAACTCCACCGAGTTCGATCGCGCCAGCGGTCATCCGGTCGTGGGTCTGATCACCGAGTGGGAAGATGCCACCGGCGCCGTCGAAACCCGTACCGAATCGTCCGACCTGGGCGGCACCATGCGCCTCGGCGCTCAGGATTGCCTGCTGGAACCGGGTTCCCTGGTGCACGATTGCTACGCCAAGGACGTGATCGTCGAGCGTCACCGTCATCGCTACGAAGTGAACAACAACCTGCTGCCGCAAATCATGGAAGCCGGCCTGAAAATCTCCGGTCGTTCCGGTGATGGCGCGCTGGTCGAAGTGGTTGAAGCCCCGGATCATCCATGGTTCGTCGCTTGCCAGTTCCACCCTGAGTTCACCTCGACACCACGCGACGGTCACCCGTTGTTCAGCGGTTTCGTTAAAGCAGCTTTGGTTCAACACCAGAAGAAGGCGTAAATCCGATGGCGCAGAAGATCATCCGTGTAGGCGATATCGAGATTGCCAACGACAAGCCAATGGTGCTTTTCGGTGGCATGAACGTGCTGGAAAGCCGCGACATGGCGATGCAGGTCTGCGAAGAATACGTAAAGGTCACCGAGAAACTCGGTATCCCTTACGTGTTCAAGGCCAGCTTCGACAAGGCCAACCGTTCCTCCGTGGCCTCTTACCGTGGCCCCGGCCTGGAAGAGGGCATGCGGATTTTCCAGGACATCAAGCAAGCCTTCGGCGTGCCGATCATCACCGACGTCCACGAGCCTGACCAGGCCGCGGTCGTCGCTGAAGTCTGCGACATCATCCAGCTGCCGGCCTTCCTGTCGCGCCAGACCGACCTCGTGGTCGCGATGGCCAAGACCGGCGCGGTGATCAACATCAAGAAAGCCCAGTTCCTCGCCCCGCATGAGATGAAACACATCCTGAGCAAATGCGTGGAAGCGGGTAACGATCAGTTGATCCTCTGCGAACGCGGTTCGAGCTTTGGCTACAACAACCTGGTCGTCGACATGCTTGGCTTCGGCATCATGAAGCAGTTCGAATACCCGGTGTTCTTCGACGTGACCCACGCGCTGCAAATGCCCGGTGGTCGCTCCGATTCCGCCGGCGGTCGTCGCGCCCAGGTCACTGACCTGGCCAAGGCAGGCATGAGCCAGTCGCTGGCCGGTCTGTTCCTCGAAGCCCACCCGGACCCGGACAACGCCAAGTGCGACGGCCCTTGCGCCTTGCGCCTGGACAAACTGGAGCCATTCCTGGCCCAGCTCAAAGCCCTGGACGAACTGGTGAAGAGTTTTCCGACGGTAGAGACCGCGTAAACCTCGTTTCTCCGGTAAAGTACCGCACGATTTGTTGCTCAGGCCCTCGGGCCTGAGCCTTATCGTCCGCAAGTCTGCCTGCTGCACACCACTTGCCGACGGTAAAAGATTTCCTCTAGCTGCGTCGTTTTCGTCAACTTTGGAGTGTTTACAACAATGGCAAAAATCGTCGACATCAAAGGTCGTGAAGTTCTCGACTCCCGTGGCAATCCCACCGTGGAAGCGGACGTGCTTCTTGATAACGGCATCATCGGTAGCGCGTGCGCGCCGTCCGGTGCTTCCACTGGCTCGCGTGAAGCGCTCGAGCTGCGTGATGGCGACAAGAGCCGTTACCTGGGCAAAGGCGTACTCAAAGCCGTTGCCAACATCAACGGTCCGATCCGCGATCTGTTGCTGGGTACAGACCCAAGCGACCAGAAAGCACTGGATCACGCGATGATCAAGCTTGATGGCACCGAAAACAAAGGCTCCCTGGGCGCCAACGCGATCCTCGCCGTTTCCCTGGCCGCCGCCAAGGCCGCCGCACAGGACCAGGACCTGCCGCTGTACGCGCACATCGCCAACCTGAACGGCACCCCGGGTGTCTACTCGATGCCGGTTCCGATGATGAACATCATCAACGGTGGCGAGCACGCCGATAACAACGTCGACATCCAGGAATTCATGGTTCAGCCGGTTGGCGCCAAGTCTTTCTCGGAAGGTCTGCGCATGGGCACCGAGATTTTCCATCACCTCAAAGCTGTTCTGAAGGCCCGTGGCCTGAGCACCGCAGTGGGTGACGAAGGTGGTTTCGCACCGAACCTGGCTTCCAACGAAGACGCGTTGAAAGTGATCTCCGAGGCCGTGGCCAACGCCGGTTACAAGCTGGGCACCGACGTGACCCTGGCACTGGACTGCGCGGCCAGCGAATTCTACGAAGACGGTAAATACAACCTGTCCGGCGAAGGCCAGGTGTTCACCGCCGAAGGTTTCGCTGACTACCTGAAAGGCCTGACCGAGCGTTATCCGATCATCTCGATCGAAGACGGCCTGGACGAGTCCGACTGGGCTGGCTGGAAAATCCTCACCGACAAGATCGGCGAGAAGACCCAGCTGGTGGGCGACGACCTGTTCGTGACCAACACCAAGATCCTGAAAGAAGGCATCGATAAAAAGATCGCCAACTCGATCCTGATCAAGTTCAACCAGATCGGCACCCTGACCGAAACCCTGGAAGCCATCCAGATGGCCAAGGCCGCTGGTTACACCGCCGTGATCTCGCACCGCTCCGGCGAAACCGAAGATTCGACCATTGCCGACCTGGCGGTGGGCACTGCGGCTGGCCAGATCAAGACCGGTTCCCTGTGCCGTTCGGACCGCGTGTCCAAGTACAACCAATTGCTGCGTATTGAAGAGCAGTTGAATGACAAAGCCAAGTACAACGGTCGCAGCGAATTCCGCGGTTAATCGTTAACTGGTAAAAAGACACCGGATTGTGTCGGAAAAATCGCTACAGCGATGGATTTGCCACTAATCTGATGCCTTATAAGCACAAGCCTGGGTCTTCCAGGCTTCGTGCTATCAGAAGCTTCAAAGTTTTGGCATGGCTGTCTTTTTTCACTGGATACCTGATATTCGATGCGCAGTCCCAATTGGTTGTTCCTCGTCTTGCTCTTGCTGCTGGCTGGCCTGCAATACCGCCTGTGGGTGGGAAATGGCAGTCTGGCGCAAGTGGCTGAGCTGACTCAGCAGATCGCAGATCAACACGCTGAGAACGAAGGGTTGCTGGAACGCAATCGGGTCATGGACGCCGAAGTCAGCGAGTTGAAAAAAGGCATGGAGACCGTGGAAGAGCGGGCTCGTCATGAGTTGGGCATGGTCAAGGACGGTGAAACCCTTTACCAGTTGGCTCAATGAATAACTCTTTACCGGCCTTCTGGGCCGTGATTCCTGCCGCGGGCGTCGGTGCCCGTATGGCCGCAGACCGTCCCAAGCAATACTTGCAATTGGGCGGGCGCACTATTCTAGAACACAGCCTTGGCTGTTTCCTTGATCATCCTGCCCTGAAGGGGTTGGTGGTCAGTCTTGCTGTTGATGATCCCTACTGGCCGAACCTGGCGTGTGCTGCCGATCCGCGTATTCAGCGGGTCGAGGGCGGCGACGAGCGTTCCGGGTCAGTGCTCAATGCCTTGCTGCATCTGCACGCTCAAGGTGCTGACGATGAAGACTGGGTGCTGGTTCACGATGCTGCACGGCCGAATCTTTCGCGTGATGATCTTGATAAGTTGCTGGGTGAGTTGGCGGACGATCCAGTGGGCGGGCTGCTGGCAGTTCCTGCCCGCGATACGCTCAAACGGGTCGACAAGCACGGTCGTGTGGTTGAAACCGTGGATCGCAGCGTGATCTGGCAGGCGTACACGCCGCAGATGTTTCGCCTCGGCGCGTTGCATCGGGCATTGGCGGACAGTCTGGTGGCGGATGCTTTGGTGACTGATGAAGCGTCGGCCATGGAGTGGGCTGGATTGGCGCCGCGTCTGATTGAAGGGCGGTCCGATAATCTCAAGGTTACTCGCCCTGAAGATCTTGAATGGCTTCGTCAGCGTTGGGCTAATCGCCGCTGAGTCGCTCATTGGCTGTTCAACCGCCATCGCGAGCAGGCTCACTCCTGCATTGGAATGAATTTCCCTGTAGCACTGAGCCTGCTCG
>NZ_JASCOM010000295.1:0-6896 GCF_029959925.1 Pseudomonas sp. PS02303 | reverse complement strand
GGCTTGCTCGCGAAGGCGTCATAACTTCCAACATCTATGTTGGCTGTTACATCGCCTTCGCGGGCAAGCCTCGCTCCTACACTGGACTTGTGTTGGCTTTCAGGGCCGGGTTATTGCTTTTCCAGTAACCACTTGCGATCACCCGGCGTGAACTGAGGCATTTCATCCGCCTGAGCCGTGTTCACTGCCTGCAGAATCTCCAGTTCCTTGCCCTTGCGCGCAAAGATCCAGGTATTGCCCTGGCCGTTCACTTGCAGCCACATGTTGTCATTGCCGCCGCTCATCGACGCGCAATCGCCCGCCAGGCAAAGGGCATATCGATCGGCACCCGGCAGTCCGGCAACCTGGCCATCGGCCTGGAATTGCACGGTATTGCCTTCGCCCGGACCGTTGACGATTTTCCAGCTGCCGCCCATGTAGGCGGTGTACAGCGCGCGTTCGAAGCTCGCGCCAATCGGTGCGCCATCCGGGACCGGAATCAACGCGCGGTCAAAGACCTGCTCCGGCTCGTTTTCGCTGGCGGCCTGGCTCAGTTGCTTGCCGTCACGCTTCAGTTCGCTGGCGGAGCTGCCATAAAAGTCGACTTTCCAGGCGCCGGACGCTTCGCCCAGCAGCTTGCCGTCGACGTTTTCAAAACCGTTGGTGTAGCGGGCCTGAGCGGCCTTGGTGTTGACGTCCCATTCCAGGTTCGGGCCATAAGCCTGGAGCGCTTCACGCAGGGGGCCACCTTTGGACGCAGCGTCGATCGCCACCTGATTGATCCAGGTGCCGCTGATGTCACGATCGGCAGGGTTGCTGGCACAACCGCCCAAGAGTAGGGCGACCAGCGAGAGAGCTAGCGCATGGCGCATGGTGGAATCCTTTCAGAAACGAAGTCGACGCAACCTTGAAAAGGCTGCGCCGGATGTATTACTCGATGACCAGAATGGCATCCATTTCAACCTGCGAACCCTTTGGCAGGGCGGCTACGCCGATGGCGGCGCGGGCAGGGTATGGCTGGTCAAAGTACTTGCCCATGATCTCGTTGACCTTGGCGAAGTGGCTCAGGTCGGTGAGGAAGATGTTCAGTTTGACGATGTCCTTGAACGAACCGCCAGCGGCTTCGGCCACGGCTTTGAGGTTCTCGAACACCTGGACGGTCTGGGCTTCGAAGCCTTCAACCAGTTCCATGGTTTTTGGGTCCAGAGGAATCTGGCCCGACATGTAGACGGTGTTGCCAGCCTTGATCGCCTGGGAGTAAGTACCGATGGCAGCCGGGGCCTTGTCGCTGGTGATAACAGTCTTGGTCATGAATGACTCCTTGTAATAGTGGGCTTAGGCGCGCATGCGGGTGATGCGGATCACCCCGGTCAACGCACGCAGTTTCTTGATCACACGGGCCAGGTGCACGCGGTCGTGCACGCTGACCACCAGTTGGACCACGCTGATGCGACCATCGCGTTCGTCCATGCTGATTTTCTCGATATTGCCGTCGGCCGCGTTGACGCTGCTGGCCAGCAGGGCGATCAGGCCGCGCTGATGTTCCAGTTCGACGCGCAGCTCGACGTTGAATTCGCCGGTGACATCCTTGGCCCACGAGAGCTGGATGCATTTTTCCGGGTTGTGACGGATTTCGCTGATGTTGCGGCAGTTGTCCAGGTGCACGACCATGCCTTTGCCGGCGGACAAGTGACCAACAATCGGGTCGCCCGGGATTGGCGTGCAGCACTTGGCGTAGCTCAGCACCAGGCCTTCGGTGCCGCGAATCGCCAGCGGGCCTTCCGCGCTAGGCAGTTGTTCGCCTTCGCCCAGCAGGCGGCGGGCGACCACATAAGCCATGCGATTGCCCAGGCCGATGTCTTCGAGCAGGTCTTCGATCAGTTCCAGGCGGTATTCGGTGAGCATCGCCTTGACGCGCTCGGCCGGGACCTTGTCCAGGGTGCTGTCGAAGCCGTTGAGCACCTTGTTCAGCAGGCGTTCGCCGAGGCTGATGGATTCGGAGCGGCGTTGCAGTTTCAGTGCATGGCGGATGTGGGTCCGTGCCTTGCCCGTGACCACGAAGTTGAGCCACGCCGGGTTCGGCCGGGCACCGGGAGCACTGACGATCTCGACCGTGGAGCCGCTTTGCAGCGGTTCGGACAGCGGTGCGAGACGACGATTGATCCGGCAGGCGATGCAGCTGTTGCCCACGTCGGTGTGCACCGCGTAAGCGAAGTCGACCGCCGTGGAGCCTTTGGGCAGCTCCATGATCCGGCCTTTGGGCGTGAAGACGTAGACCTCGTCCGGGAACAGGTCGATCTTCACGCTCTCGATGAATTCCAGCGAGTTGCCGGCCCGTTGCTGCATTTCCAGCACGCCTTTGACCCACTGGCGGGCGCGGGCGTGAGTGCCTTTTGGCTGCTCGTCGCCGCTGGATTTGTACAGCCAATGGGCGGCGATGCCGTTGTTGGCCATCTCTTCCATTTCACGGGTGCGGATCTGGATCTCGATCGGAACACCGTGCATGCCGAACAGCGTGGTGTGCAGCGACTGGTAGCCGTTGGCCTTGGGAATCGCGATGTAATCCTTGAAGCGTCCCGGCAACGGTTTGTACAAATTATGCACAGCACCTAGCACGCGGTAGCAGGTGTCGACCTTGTCGACGATGATCCGGAACGCATAGACGTCCATGATCTCGTTGAAGGCCCGACGCTTGCCGCGCATTTTCTTGTAGATGCCGTAGAGGTGTTTCTGACGACCGCTGACCTCGCCCTGGATGCCATCGATGGCCAGGCAGTGGCTGAGGGACTCTTCGATCTTGTTGACGATTTCCTTGCGGTTGCCCCGGGCGCGTTTGACGGCCTGGTTGATCCGTGCGGAACGCATCGGGTGCATGGCCTTGAAGCCGAGGTCTTCGAATTCTATGCGGATGGCGTGCATGCCCAGCCGGTTGGCGATGGGCGCATAGATTTCCAGGGTTTCCTTGGCGATCCGCCGACGCTTTTCACCGGACAGGACTTCAAGCGTGCGCATGTTGTGCAGGCGGTCGGCGAGCTTGACCAGGATCACGCGAATGTCGCGCGCCATGGCCATGGCCATTTTCTGGAAGTTTTCGGCTTGTGCTTCGGCCTTGGTCTCGAAGTTCATCTGGGTCAGTTTGCTGACCCCGTCTACCAGTTCGGCCACGGTTTCGCCGAACTGCGCTTGCAGCGCTTCCTTGGCAATACCGGTGTCTTCGATCACGTCATGCAGCATCGCCGCCATCAGGCTCTGATGGTCCATGTGCATGTCGGCAAGAATGTTCGCCACCGCAAGAGGATGCGTGACGTACGCCTCACCGCTGCGGCGGCGTTGGCCGTCGTGGGCTTGTTCGGCGTAGAAGTACGCTCGGCGGACCAGGTTGACCTGGTCCTTGCCGAGGTAGGTCGATAAGCGATCGGCGAGGGCGTCTATGCTCGGCATGATGACTCCTGCCGTTCGCTGTGACCCCGCGCCGTGCTACGTCGACCAGGCATAGGCTTAGACTGCCTCGTTGGACTCGTCCTCGAACGCTGCGAACAGCGGTTCGTCTTCGACGATTTCAGCATTGGCGATGAACTCGTAGCTCATCAGGCCTTCGGCGATTTCACGCAAGGCTACAACGGTAGGCTTGTCGTTTTCCCACTGTACCAGTGGCTCTTTGCCGCCGGTGGCCAGTTGACGGGCACGCTTGGTGGACAGCATGACCAGTTCAAAACGGTTTTCCACGTGGTTCAGGCAGTCTTCAACGGTTACGCGGGCCATGGTATTCCTCGGAGCGAATGCAATATGCGCGCTGCCCGGGTGGGCGAGCGGACTGAACAGTTTAAAAAATCACCAGCGATTAGGGAAGCGCTGATTTTTTGACCAAGCCCTTCAACGCGCTGCAAGTGCCAATGTAAAGCCCTTGCAGCGGTTTTGGGAAGGGCTGTTTAGCCGAGCAATTCAGCCAAAAGTTTTCCGTTGCGCTGCTGCTGACGCTTCTGATGCAGCTGATTGGCACGGAAAATCGCCTGCAAATCCTTCAGCGCATGGGCGAAATCGTCATTGATGATCAGGTAGTCGTAGTCGACGTAGTGGCTCATTTCGCTGACGGCTTCGCGCATCCGGCCTTCAATGACCTCGTCACTGTCCTGGCCGCGATTGTTCAGGCGCTGATGCAAGGCTTGGAGAGAGGGCGGCAGAATGAAGATCGAACGGGCCTGAGGCATCAATTTGCGCACTTGCTCGGCACCTTGCCAGTCGATTTCCAGAATCAGGTCGTGGCCTTCGTCCAGGGTCTGCTGCAGGTGGCTTTGCGAGGTGCCATAGAGGTTGCCGAACACTTCGGCGCGCTCGAGGAAATCCCCGTGCTCGATCATCTTCACGAACTCGCCGCGTTCGACGAAGTGATAGTTCACGCCATTCACTTCACCGGGGCGCATGGCGCGGGTGGTGTGGGAGACCGAGACGCGGATCTCCTGATCAGCGTCGGTCAGGGCCTTGACCAGGCTGCTCTTGCCCGCGCCCGAAGGGGCGGAAATGATGTACAGGGTGCCGGTGCTGTGGGTCATGTCGGGGTTGCCTTACTCAATATTCTGCACTTGTTCGCGCATCTGCTCGATCAACACTTTGAGGTTGACCGCCGCTTGGGTGCTGCGCGGGTCGAAGGCTTTGGAGCCCAGTGTGTTGGCTTCGCGGTTGAGCTCCTGCATCAGGAAGTCCAGGCGCCGACCGGCAGCGCCGCCGGACTTGAGTACCCGGCGAACTTCAATGATGTGAGTGCTCAAGCGATCCAGTTCTTCGGCGACGTCGCTCTTTTGCGCGAGCATGACCATTTCCTGCTCGAGTCGCTGCGGGTCCATCTCGGCTTTCATGTCGGCAAAGCGGTCGAGGACTTTCTGGCGTTGGGTGGCGAGCATCTGCGGGACCAGTTCGCGCAGGGTCACCACATCTTCTTCGATGGAGGTGAGGCGATCATTGATCAACCGGGCCAGCTCCGCGCCTTCGCGCTCACGGCCGGCCTTGAGTTCTTTCAGACCTTCATTGAACAGCGCCAGTGCTTCGGCATTCAAGGCTTGCGGGTCAGCGGCGTCGCCCACCAGAACGCCAGGCCAGGCCAGGACTTCCAGCGGATTCAATGCGGCGGGATTCTTGATCAGGCCGGCGATGGTCTCGGCGGCAGCGACCAATTGCGCGGCACGCTCGCGGTCCACTTGCAGGGGTTTGTCGGTGTTTTCTTCGGTGAAGCGCAGAGTGCATTCGAGCTTGCCCCGGGATATCCCCTGGCGCAGCGCTTCGCGGACCGCACCTTCGAGGTCGCGAAACGACTCCGGCAGGCGCAAATGGGGTTCCAGGTAGCGGCTGTTGACCGAGCGCAATTCCCAGCTCAGGGTGCCTTGGGCGCCGGCTTTTTCAACGCGGGCGAAGGCGGTCATGCTGTGCACCATGGAGGTACCTCGCAATTCAGGTTTGCGTTACCAAAGGTTTCGCGAGACCCGATATCTGTGAATTAAAGCCGACAGGCAGCAAAGGCGCAGGATTGTAGCGCAGTGGGGCGGATGCGCCCAAACACACGGTGTGACAAAGGGCTGCAGGCCGTCGGTAAAGCGCTGTTCTAAGCTCTAGTCAGCGCCTTCAATCGTCGGACGGATTTTTTAGAAGTGCCCAGTCTTGGCGCGCGGCTCTATAATGCTCGGCAGTTTTCCGTCCTCCGTACAGGTATTCCCTATGAAACGTCCAAGTGGTCGCGCTGCCGATCAGCTCCGCTCGATCCGCATTACCCGCAACTACACCAAACACGCCGAGGGATCTGTACTGGTCGAATTCGGTGATACCAAAGTCATCTGCACGGTCAGCGTCGAGAATGGCGTACCGCGTTTCCTCAAGGGCCAGGGCCAAGGCTGGTTGACCGCGGAATACGGCATGCTGCCGCGCGCCACTGGCGAGCGTAACCAGCGTGAAGCGAGCCGTGGCAAGCAAGGCGGCCGCACCCTGGAAATCCAGCGTCTGATCGGTCGCTCGCTGCGTGCTTCGCTGGACATGTCCAAGCTGGGCGACGTCACCCTGTACGTCGACTGCGACGTGATCCAGGCCGACGGTGGCACCCGCACCGCATCCATCACCGGCGCCATGGTTGCGCTGGTCGATGCCTTGAAAGTGATCAAGAAGCGCGGCGGCCTGAAAGGCGGCGACCCGCTCAAGCAAATGATCGCGGCCGTTTCGGTGGGCATGTACCAGGGCGAGCCTGTGCTCGACCTCGACTACCTGGAAGACTCGGCTGCCGAGACTGACCTGAACGTGGTGATGACCAGCACTGGCGGCTTCATCGAAGTCCAGGGCACTGCCGAAGGCGCGCCGTTCCAGCCGGAAGAGCTGAACGCTATGCTTGAACTGGCGAAGAAAGGCATGACCGAGATCTTCGAACTGCAAAAGGCCGCACTGGCCGACTGATCGGATGTTCCACGCAAGGAGGACACCATGAGTGACGAGCAGCAGCTACTTCCCATCCCGAGCAAAGAGGCTCGGCAGTGGGCAATGTTTTGTCACTTGTCCGCGTTGCTGGGAATCTGGATTCCGTTCGGTACGCTGATCGGCCCGCTGATCCTCTGGCAGATGAAGCGCGAGATGGACCCGTTTGTCGATGCACAGGGCAAGGAGGCGCTGAACTTTCAGATCACCGTCGCCATTGCTTCTGCCATCTGCTTCCTGCTGATGGTGGTGATCATCGGGTTCTTCCTGTTCGGTCTGGTGGCGATTGGTGCGTTGGTACTGACGATCATCGGTGGTGTGAAAGCCAATGAAGGGGTGCCGTATCGGTATCCGTTCACCTGGCGGTTGATCAAGTAGCCACCGCTGTCCCGTAGGAGCGAGGCTTGCCCGCGAATTGAGGCGCCTCGGTCTGTCAGGAACAGCGCGTTATCGTTCTTCGCGGGCAAGCC
>NZ_JASCOM010000294.1:0-6983 GCF_029959925.1 Pseudomonas sp. PS02303 | reverse complement strand
GGCAAGCCTCGCTCCTACAAGGGCATCATATGTACCTGTAGGAGCGAGGCTTGCCCGCGAAGCGGCCCTCACTGGCATCTCAAATCACAGAACCTGCCACCCGCCACCCAACGCCTTGTACAGCGCAATACTCGCCTGCAACCGTGACAACCGCAGCTGCACATTCAGATCCTGCGCCGCATACAGCGTGCGCTGGGTCTCCAGCACGGTCAGCAAATCCTCGGCTCCGGCCTGATAACGGCTTTGCGCGATATTGAAGGCGGTCTGCGCCTGGCTCAGTTCCTCGCTTTGCCACTGTCGCTGTGCATCCAGCCCGCGAATGCTGTTGAGGGCTTTTTCCACGTCGGCGAAGCCGTTGATGATCGCCCCGCGATAGGTTTCCAGCAGTTCTTCCTGGCGGGCCGTGGCTTTGTCGCGCTCGGCGCCCAAGCGACCGTTGTTGAAGATCGGCGCAAGCAATCCGGCGGTGAGGTTGTAGAAAGGACTGCGCAGAATATCTGCCGCCCGGTTCGCCCCCGACCCCAGTTCGGCACTCAACGTCACCTTCGGCAGCATCGCCGCGCGGGCGACGGTGACGTCGGCTTGTGCGGCGGCCAGTTGCGCTTCGGCGCGGGCGATGTCCGGGCGGCGGGTGAGCAGTTCGCTGGGGGCGCCGGCCGCGATGGTCGGCCATGACAGCTGATCAAAGCGCTCCTGCCCCAGCGCCAGTTGCTGAACCGGCCGGCCGAGCAGGGCGGCCAGACCGATCAGCGCGTCTTGAGCCTGTTGCTGCACCAGCGGCAACTGCCGTTGTTGCGCGGCCACCAGGCTCTTCTGCTGTGCCAGCTCAAGTGCCGTTGCGGACCCTGAATCGAATCGCGTCTGCACCAGTTTCAATACGTTCTGCGCGTTGGCCAGGTTCAGCTCGGCGATGCGGCTTTGCTCGCGCAGCGACAAGGCCTGCGCGTAGGTGTTGGCGACGCCGCTGAGCAGCGTCAATTCCACGGTGGCCTGATCAAACTCGCTGGCCTGCAAAGCGAATTGCGCGCTGTCACGGGAGGCCCGTTGACCGCCCCAGAAATCGATTTCGTAAGTGGCGCTGAGGCTGGCGTTGAAGTAATCGACGGCCTTGTTTTCGCTGTCGGCGTCGAGCTGGCTGTAACCGTTGCCGCGCAGCAGTTTTTGCCGATTGGCGTTGAGGCCAGCCTTGACCTCCGGCAGCAGCGAGCCACCGGCAACCACCGTCTCGGCCTGCGCCTGGCGCACCCGCGCGATGGCCGCGGCCAGGTCGTAACTGCCGACCCGCGCCTGTTCGATCAGTTGATCCAGCTGCGGGCTGCCAAACTGCGTCCACCATTGCAGGTGGTTGCGGGTGGCGTCTTGCATGTGCGGCGATTGCCAGGCGTCGGGCGGCTGGAGGCCGCTGTCCGGGCGCTGGGCGGGCGTGCCGCAGGCGCCGAGCAACAGGCAGAGGGTCAGTAAACTCAGTTGCGGCTTCATGGAGAGATCATTCACTGGTAAGGGCCGTGACCGGGTCGAGTCGGGCAGCTTTGCGGGCCGGCATGAAGCCGAAGACAACACCGGTGACCAGGGCGCAGGCGAAGGCGCCGAGCACCGCTATCAAAGAGAACGCGACCGCGACTTCGCTGAGGATCAGCACGCCGCCGACGATCAGCGCCAGGGCAATCCCGGCGAGACCGCCGACCACCGAAAGCATCACCGCTTCCGTCAGGAACTGGCGCAGGATGTCGCGCTGGCGGGCGCCGGTGGCCATGCGGATACCGATCTCCCGCGTGCGCTCGCGCACGGTCATCAGCATGATGTTCATCACCCCGATGCCGCCGACCAGCAGCGAGATGGCGGCAATCGAGCCCAGCATCAATGACAAGGTGTTTTGCGTGCGCGCTTCGGCCTGGATCATCGCGGCGTTGTTGGTCAGTTCGAAATCCTTCTTGCCGTTGTGCAGGCGCAGCATCAATTGCTCGATGGCGATTTCGGTCTCCTTGACCTTGCGTGCGTCGGCAGCGGCGATAGCCACGTATTCGGGATTATGCGTGCCGAACAGCCGCACACTGGCGGCGGAGTAGGGGATGGCGATGCGGTCGTCGCTGTCGGAGTCGCCGGAGCTGGCGCCTTTTTCGGCGAGCACGCCGACCACCTGGAACGGCACGTTTTCGATCAGGATGTACTCGCCGATCGGGTTGGCCACGTCCTTGAGCAACTTGGTCCGCACCTTGTGGCCAATCACTGCCACTGCGGCGGCGTTACGTTCATCGTCCTGGGTGAAATAGCTGCCTTGCACCACCGGCCAGTTGAAGATGGCCGGGAAATTGGTGTCGTTGCCGCCGACGTAGCTCAAGTGGTCGAGGTTGCCGAAACGCACCCCGGCCTCCTGGCCGTTGACCGGCATGATCCGCGTCACCTGCGGCAGGCTTCCCACCGCCGCGACGTCATCCAGGGTGACGATGCCCCGCGGTGTTCGCGGGTTGGGTGATGAGCCACCTAAATAAATGATGTTGGAGCCGAAGGCGCCCATTTGCGCCATGACCTGGCGTTTGCTGCCTTCGCCGACGGCCAGCATGACCACTACCGACGCCACGCCGATGATGATGCCGAGCAGCGTCAGCGCAGTGCGAAAGCGGTTGATCCACATCACCCGCCACGCCGCTTGTACGGCGTCGATCAGTTCGCCTTTCCAGGCCCCGGTCGCTTCGGCGCCTTCGGTCAGGCGCTTGCGCAGATCCACCGCTTGCAGCGCGCCGGGGTTGGCCGAGGTTTGTGCTTGAGGGTTGTCCACCGCGCTGTCGCTGATGATCAGCCCGTCGCGGATTTCGATGATGCGCTTGGCCCGGGCCGCGACTTCGCGGTCGTGGGTGATGAGGATGACCACGTGGCCCTGGCTCGCCAGTTCGTCGAGCAGGGTCATGACCTCGGCGCCGCTGTGGCTGTCGAGGGCGCCGGTGGGTTCGTCGGCGAGGATGATGTGGCCGCCGTTCATCAAGGCGCGGGCAATCGACACCCGTTGTTGCTGGCCGCCGGAGAGCTGGTGCGGGCGGTTGCCGGTGCGCGACGCCAGACCTAGGCGGTCGAGCAGGGCGGCGGCGCGGGCATGGCGTTCGGCGGCGGGCAGGCCTGCGTAGATGGCTGGCATCTCGACGTTTTCCTGGGCCGAGCCGGACGGGATCAGGTGATAACCCTGGAACACAAAGCCAAAGGCTTCGCGGCGCAGCCAGGCCAGCTCGTCGCTGTCGAGGGCGGCGACGTTTTGCCCGGCGAAACGGTATTCGCCCGAGGTCGGGCGGTCGAGGCAACCGAGGATGTTCATCAGCGTCGATTTGCCGGAGCCTGACGCGCCGACAATCGCCACGAATTCCCCGGCATGAATCGACAGGTCGATGCCGCGCAACACGTGAACTTGCGGTGAATCGCCGCCGCCGTAGGCTTTGCGGATGTCCTGCAGGTCGATCAGAGGCGTCTGCATTCAGCCGCCACTCCCGTTGGCCGTGCCGATCAGCAGGTGATCGCCTTCCTGCAAACCGTCGAGGATCTGCACCCGCAGACGATCGCTGATGCCGGTGCGCACGTCGCGCTGCTGGATACTGCCGTTTTCAGCGACGACCTGGGCAATTTGCCTATTCGCTTCGGTGCCGGCCTGCAGCGCTGCGACCGGCGCGGTCAGGGTGTTTTTTGCCTGATCCGAAACGAAGAACACCTGGGTGGTCATTTCCGCCATCAGCGCGTTGTCGGCGTTATCGACGTCCAGCAACACCGTATACAGCACCACGCGCGCGCTGCCGCTTTTGCTCGAACTGGCCGGGCTGCCGCCGCCCTGGCTAGTCTGGTCCAGTGGCTTGGGCGGCACCGGCAGAATCTGCCGCACGGTGCTGCTCCAACGCCGGTTGCCGCTGCTGAGGGTGGTGAACCAGGCGGTCATGCCGGGTTTGACGTGGCCGATGTCGGCTTCCGAAACTTCGGCCCACACCGTCATTGGCGACAACTTGGCGATGCGCAGAATCAAGGGTGTTTGCTGCTGGGCGTTGAGGGTCTGGCCGACCCGGGCGTCGAGGGCGACCACGGTGCCGGCCATCGGTGCGTAAATCCGCGTATAACCGAGTTCGGCCTGATCGCTGCGCAGGCTGGCCTGGGCCTGACGGATCTGCGCCTGGAACATGTCGATGCGCGCCTGGGTGGCACGCAGTTCGGCCTGGGCGGTTTGCACGTCTTCCTCGCGGGTCGCGCCGCCGGCCTTGAGGTTCTGCTGGCGCTGGAATTTCTGTCGGGCCAGTTCATGCTGGGCTCGTTGTTCCTGGAGCTGCGCCTTGAGGTTCTCGATGGAGAACCGGCCGGCGTCGAGCTTGGCCTGCTGGGTGGACGGATCGATCTCCACCAGCAGCTGGCCTTCCTTGACCACGTCGCCGACCTCCACATGAATCTTCTGGATCTGCCCGGACGCCTGCGCACCCACATCGACATAACGCCGGGGCTGCAGGGTGCCCAGCGCGGTGACGCTGCTTTCAATGTCACCACGACTGACTTGCACGGTGGCGAATTTATCCCGGCCCGGGGGGATCACTTGCCAGGCGGCGATGGCGATAACGGGGATCAGACAAAGTGCTACAAGCAGGGCGCGTCGGGTCTGTCGGGGACGTTTCATGCAGGGTTCCGGCCAATGGGTATCGGCCCGTCGTTCATCCTGCGCACGAAAAGCGGCGGCAGGGGAACGCTGTCGGGGGGCCGACAGACACGGGGAGCTGTCCTGTAAACGAGGAATGTCGCGGGGAATTTAGGTGCGGACACATACCGTTACAGGTGTAGCGCATGACTATTTATCAGGTAAGTCAAAGCAACACTTTAAATCTATATGAGAATTACTATAAATTACGCGACTCGAACTGCCACCATCTTGCCACTGCCCATTTGTGCGGTCGCGGAAGTGGCTCAAGGATAGAAACCGCACCCTGTGCGGCCGGGAGTCATGTTGGAAAACTACTATCGCGAGCTGGTGTGTTTCCTGAACGCCAGGCTAGGCAACCGTCAGGTGGCCGAAGATGTGGTGCATGACGCTTATCTGCGGGTGCTGGAGCGTTCCAGTGACACACCGATCGAGCAGCCCCGGGCCTTCCTTTATCGCACCGCGCTGAACCTGGTGATCGACGATCATCGCCGCAACGCCTTGCGCCAGGTTGAATCGCTGGACGTGCTCGACAACGAAGAGCGCTACTTCACCCCGTCCCCGCACAACTGCCTCGATCATGGCCAGCGCCTGGAAATGCTCCAGCGTGCCTTGGCGGAATTGCCGCGGCTGTGTCGCGAAAGTTTTCTGCTGCGCAAGATCGACGGCCTGTCGCACCCGGAAATTGCAGAGCACCTCGGTATCTCGCGCGCGCTGGTGGAGAAGCACATCGTCAATGCCATGAAGCATTGCCGCGTGCGGATGCGACAGTGGGACGCCCATTGATCCCTTCTCTCTAAATTTTTTTTCATTGTCCTCGTTCCTACTCAACAGACGACCTGCTGTCTTGCATCAGGTCACTTAGGCTTATTCCCCTTGTTGAGGGGTTCATCCAGAGGACACTGGAAATGACACAGGCAATTGCATCGCCCATCGTTCACGACCTGATCGGCGTCGGTTTCGGCCCTTCGAACCTGGCGCTGGCCATCGCTCTGCAAGAGCGCGGGCCGAGCCAGGGCGAGCTGGATGTTCTGTTTCTCGACAAGCAGGCGGACTATCGCTGGCACGGCAACACCCTGGTGACCCAGAGCGAGTTGCAGATATCCTTCCTCAAGGACCTGGTGACCCTGCGCAACCCGACCAGCCCGTATTCGTTCGTTAACTACCTTAAGCATCACGGACGTCTGGTGGACTTCATCAACCTCGGCACCTTCTACCCGTGCCGCATGGAGTACAACGACTACCTGCGCTGGGTCGCCGGCCAGTTTGAAGCCCAGAGCCGCTATGGCGAAGAAGTGCTGACCATCGAGCCGGTGCTGCACAACCAGCAGGTCGAGGCGCTGCGGGTGATCTCTCGCGATACCCAAGGGCAGCAACACGTGCGCACCACCCGTTCGGTGGTGGTCAGCGCCGGCGGTACGCCGCGCATTCCCGAAGCGTTCAAGGCGCTCAAGGATGACGGCCGCGTGTTTCACCACTCGCAGTACCTGGCGCAGATGGCCAAACAGCCTTGCGTGAACAATCAGCCGATGAGCATCGCAATCATCGGCGGCGGCCAGAGCGCGGCGGAAGCCTTCATCGATTTGAACGACAGCTTCCCGTCGGTGCAGGTCGACATGATCCTGCGTGGCTCGGCGCTGAAGCCGGCGGATGACAGCCCGTTCGTCAACGAAGTGTTCTCGCCGGAGTTCACCGACCTGGTGTTCCAGCAGGCGAGCAGCGAGCGTGAGCGTCTGGTCAACGAGTACCACAACACCAACTATTCGGTGGTGGACATTGACCTGATCGAACGCATCTACGGCATCTTCTATCGCCAGAAAGTCTCGGGTATCGCGCGTCACACCTTCCGTACGCTGACCACCATCGAAAAAGCCACCGCCACCGAGCGCGGCATCGAGCTGGCGGTGCGCAACAATGCCACCGGTGAAGTCTCGGTTCGTCTCTACGATGCCGTGGTATTGGCCACCGGTTACGAGCGCCAGATGCACCGCAAACTGCTGGCGCCGCTGGAGCAATACCTGGGTGATTTCGAGGTGGATCGCAACTACAAGCTGATCACCGACGAGCGCTGCAAGGCCGGCATCTATATGCAGGGCTTCTGCCAGGCGAGCCACGGTTTGAGCGACACGCTGTTGTCGATCCTGCCGATACGCGCGGATGAGATTGCCGGGTCGTTGTATGACCATGGCAAGCACCGTGGGCATAGCCGGTCGGTGGTGGATTTGTTGTTGGCCACTGCCAGCTAAATCTTCTGTGTCTGTTGACCCGTCATCGCGAGCAGGCTCGCTCCCACAATGGACCTGTGTTTGCAGGCCTGATGCGGGAGCGAGCC
>NZ_JASCOM010000293.1:0-6987 GCF_029959925.1 Pseudomonas sp. PS02303 | reverse complement strand
CGAAGGCGTCGTATCAGTCGACATTTCCAACGTCTGACACGCCGCCTTCGCGAGCAAGCTTCGCTCCTGCCAAGGGGCTGTTGTGGCAGGCATTATCGGCTGGCGATCTTTTGCGATAAATGGGAGCATCCCGACAACACTTTTGCGCAACTCGCACAGCAGGATCGACCATGCATGGCCTCAACGAGCTTGGATTCAAGGCACTTCGGCTGTTTGTCGCGGTGCTCGACCATGGCAGCTTCTCCGAAGTCGCCCGCCGCGAGGGCCTGGCGCCCTCGTCGATTTCCCGGCAGATCCAGCTGATGGAACAAGCCTTGAACCAGCAATTGCTCTACCGCCACACGCGCGCCGTCACGCCCACCGAAGCCGGCCGCATGCTCGGTCATCACGCGCGGCTGGTGCTGGTGCAACTGGAGGAAGCCGAACAGGCCTTGCAGGAGCAGCAAAGCGAACCCAGCGGGCTGGTGCGGATCAATGCGCCGGTGGTCTTCGGGCAACGGCATCTGACGCCGTGGCTGGGGCTGTTGTGCGAGCGCTATCCGAAACTGCAACTGGATATCCAGCAAACCGACAGCTACGTCGACCCGTTGCAGGAAGGCGCCGACTTGCTGTTCCGCATTGGCCCGCTGCACGATTCGAGCATGCAGGCGCGGATCCTGGCGCCCCATCGCTTTCAAGTGGCCGCCAGCCCGGCCTACCTCAAACGCCATGGCACGCCGCACCATCCCGAAGAATTGGCGGCGCATCAGTGCCTGGCCTACAAGGGCGTGGCCGGGCAGCAACGCTGGTTTTTCCGCAAGGACGCGCAGGACTGGACGCCCTACTCCGTCAAAGGCCCGATCACCGGCAACCACGCCGACACGCTCACGCAAGCCGCCGAACAAGGCCTGGGGTTGGTGATGTTTCCGTCGTGGCTGATCGGCGAGGCGGTGCGCAACGGCACGCTGGTGCCGGTGCTGGGGGAATATCAGGTGTCCAACAGCCTCGAACCGCAGCAGATTGCGGTGCTGTGGCCAGGTAGCCGACGGTTGTCGGTGAAGGTGCGCACGGTGATTGATTTCTTCGTGGAGTGCTTCGGAACGGTGCCCTACTGGGACAGACCCTGACACCAAACAAACCCTGTGGGAGCGAGCCGGCTCGCGATGGGGCCGGCACATCCAACATTAATATTGGCTGACAGACCGCTATCGCGAGCAGGCTCGCGTCGCTTGTCAGATCCGGAACTGGCCGACCAGTTTGCCCAGGCGCTGGCCGAGGTCGGCGAGGCTGCGTGAGGTCTGGGCACCGAGTTGGGTTTCGTCGGCAACGCTGTCCACCGCCACGGCGATCTGATGCACGCTGCGGTTGATCTCTTCGGCCACGGCGGTCTGCTCTTCAGCCGCGCTGGCGATTTGCGCGTTCATCGAATTGATGGTGCCGATCAGCTGGGCCATGGTGTCCAGCGATGCGCCGGCTTCATTGGCCTGGGCCGAGGTGCCATCGCCCGCTTCGCTGGAACGACGCATCGCTTCCACCGCCGATTGGGTCCCGGCCTGCAAGCGGTCGATCATGCCCTGGATTTCCTGGGTGCTGATCTGCGTGCGGCTGGCCAGCGCCCGCACTTCGTCGGCCACCACTGCAAAACCACGACCGGCTTCACCGGCACGCGCGGCTTCAATGGCAGCGTTCAGTGCCAGCAAGTTGGTCTGTTCGGCAATCGAACGAATCACCCCCAGCACGCTGACAATCGACGACACGTCCTTTTGCAGGCTGTCGAGGGACACGCCACTGCTGCGGATGTCGTTCACCAACGCATGAATCTTGACGATGCTGCCGGCCACCACACGCTTGGCGGCCTGGCCTTCTTCGTCGGTTTGTTGGGCCGCTACCGCCGCGTTTTGGGCGCTTTTCGCCACTTCCTGAGCCGCCGCCGACATTTCGTTGATCGCCGTGGCGACCTGATCGGTCTCGTGGCGCTGACGCTCCATAGCCTGATCCGAGCGCTGGGCCTGGTCGGAGACCTGATTCACCAGGCCGGTCAGTTGCGACGTCATTTCGGTGATCTGACGCACCAGGCCGTGGATCTTGTCGACAAAGCGATTGAACGAGCCGGCCAGTTCGCCGAGTTCGTCCTGGCTGGTGATGGTCAGACGACGGGTCAGGTCGCCCTCGCCCGCCGCGATGTCATCGAGGTTGGCTTTCATCAGGTTCAGCGGACGCAGAATGGTATTGGCCAGCAGCATCCCGGCTGCCGCGATCACCAGCAGCATCACCACGGCGATACCGACGATGGTCAGCACCACGCCTTCCATCCGCTCCTGCACCTTGGCCTGGACCAGCGCGACTTGCGCCTCGATACCATCAAGGTTCACCGACGTACCGACCGCCATGTCCCACTTCGGCAGGTATTCGGTGTAGCCCAGTTTCGGCACCAGCACTTGAGTGTTGCCGGGCAGTGGCGAGCTGTATTGCAGGTAGTGGGTGCCGTCTTTGGCGACTTTGACCAGGTCGCGGTTGACGTAGACGCCGTTCGGGTCGCGGTTGTCCTTGAAGCTCTGGCCCACGCCTTCCGGGCTGTTGGCCTTGAACAGGCGCACGGTGTTGGAGTCGTAGCCGAAGAAGTAGCCGTCCTTGCCGTAGGTGATGCTCGACAACAGCTTGATCACCTGCGCCCGCGCCGCGTCATCGCCAGGGGTGGCCGCGTCGTAAAGCGGTTTGATCGTGGTCATGGCCACGGCCACGTAACTTTGCAGGGTGGCCTTGGCATCGCTGAGCAGGCGCTGGCGGGTTTCCTCGACTTCCTTGCTGGCCTGCTCCTGCAGAATGAACAGCGTGGTCAGGCTGATGACTAGCGCAAAGAGCAACACCGGGAGAACAGCAAGGGACAGGACTTTAGCCTTCAGGCTCATGCGCATGACGGTTCACTCTTTTGATTTTGTTGGCGTGGTTAAGGCTTTAACGGCACGCCAACGAAAAACTGTAGGAGCCAGCGGCATCGGATCGCCGAACCGCTGGCTCCTATGGAAGTGAAATCAGAGGACCATCGCGGCCACCCAGCCGAACGCCAGCAGCGGCAGGTTGTAATGCAGGAAGGTCGGGACCACGGTGTCCCAGATGTGGTGATGCTGGCCATCAATGTTCAGACCGGAGGTCGGGCCCAGCGTCGAGTCCGAGGCCGGCGAACCGGCGTCACCCAACGCACCGGCCGTGCCGACGATGCACACGATCGCGATCGGGCTGAAACCCAGCTGCACGCACAACGGCACGAAAATCGCCGCCAGGATCGGCACGGTGGAAAACGACGAGCCGATGCCCATGGTCACCAGCAGGCCGACCAGCAACATCAACAGCGCGCCGACGCCTTTGCTGTGCCCGATCCACGACGCCGACGTTTGCACCAGCGTCTGCACCTGACCGGTGGCTTTCATCACTTCGGCGAAACCCGAGGCGGCGATCATGATGAAACCGATCATCGCCATCATTTTCATGCCTTCGGTGAACAGGTCGTCAGTGTCGCGCCACTTCACAATGCCCGACACCGAAAAGATCAGGAAACCCGCCAGCGCACCAATGATCATCGAGTCCAGCAGCAGCTGAATGATGAACGCCGCCGCGATGGCCACACCGGCGACGATCAGGCTCAGCGGGTTGTACTCCACCGCGACTTGCTCGACTTTCTCTATCTTTTCCAGGTCGTAGACGCGCTTCTTGCGATAGCTGATAAACGCCACCGCGAGGCCGACAACCATGCCCAACGCCGGAATGCCCATGGCATGGGTGACGTTGATGCCGCTGATATCGACGCCGCTGCGCGCAACGTTGGCCAGCAGGATTTCATTCAGAAAGATGTTGCCGAAGCCCACCGGCAGGAACATGTACGGCGTGATCAGGCCGAAGGTCATGACGCAGGCGATCAAGCGGCGATCCAGTTGCAACTTGGTCAGCACATATAGAAGCGGCGGCACCAGCAGCGGAATAAAGGCGATATGTATCGGCAGAATGTTCTGCGAAGCGATGGCCACCACCCACAGCAAGCCGATCAGCAGCCACTTGACCTGGCCGCCACCGCTGGCGTGTTGGCGATCCACCATCAGCAGGGCCTTGTCCGCCAGGGCATGGGCCAGGCCGGACTTGGCAATCGCCACAGCGAACGCACCGAGCAAGGCGTAGGACAACGCCACCGTCGCCCCGCCGCCGAGGCCACTATTAAAGGCTTTCAGGGTGGCATCGATGCCCAGGCCACCGGTCAGCCCCCCCACCAGGGCGCCGACAATCAGCGCGATCACTACGTGCACGCGGGACAGGCTAAGGACCAGCATGACGCCGACCGCGGCAATTACAGCATTAATCATCGTTACCTCAGGGCAAGCGAAATGAGCTCAGCCGGCAGTCTGCGAAGCGCCGCCAGCAGATCAAGGAATGGGTTTTATTAGAGGGCGCGCACTGTGCCGCAGAGTCGGCCCGGTGTCAAAGCGCATGGGCCGACCTGTATGTAACGGGCCACGAAATACCTGTGGCGAGGGAGCTTGCTCCCGTTCGACTGCGCAGCAGGCGTAAAACCTGCCGATGCGTAGTGGCTGACGGAATGCCAGGGGTCGCTTCGCAACCCAACGGGAGCAAGCTCCCTCGCCACAGGTAAGCGTTCTCGCCACAAAATCAGCGGCGAGCCTTATTCGGATGCCGGCATAAAGAAAGGTGAATCGTGGCCGTTACAGTGCAAAGTCTCAGATAAATATCGAATAAGGACGTCTCTCCATGTCGCTCAGACAACTTTCCATCCAATGGAAAATCACCCTGCTGGCCGGGCTTTGCCTGGCCGGCATCGTGACCCTGCTGGTGGGTCTTTCGCTGTATCGCATGGAGCACAGCTCCGAGATGGTGAAAGCCTCGAGCATGGAGATGCTCACCGAAGCCGCTCAGGCCCGGATCGAATCCCAGGGGGAAAACCAGGCGCTGGTGATTCGTCAGCAGTTCATGGACGCCTATCAATACGGCCACGGCTTTTCGCGCCAGGTGCTGTTCCTGCGCGACCAGGCGGAAAAGCGTTTTCTGGACGCCTTCGACCTGCGTGAAGACCTGACCCGCCAGGTCAAGTCGGCGCTGCAAGCCAACCCGGATTTGCTCGGCCTGTCCCTGGTGTTCGAAGCCAACGCGCTGGACGGCAAGGACGATCTGTTCTCTGGCCAGGCTGAACTGGGCAGCAACGACAAGGGCCGTTTTGCCCTGTATTGGTCGCAACCTGTGCCTGGCAAAGTGACCTCCATGGCGCTGCCGGAAAGCGACATGGCCGACACCAAGGCCGGTCCCAGCGGCGAGCCGGCCAACGCCTGGTTCACCTGCCCGCGCACAACGCTCAAGCCGTGCGTGATCGAACCGTATTTCTATGTGATCGACGGCCAGCAGGTGCTGATGACCAGCATCGTGTTCCCGCTGATGGTCAACGGCAAAGTCATCGCTTCGCTGTCGGTGGACATCAACCTCAACAGCTTGCAGGCCATGAGTCAGGGCGCGAGCAAAAAGCTCTACGACGGCCAGACCCGCGTCAGCATCATCAGCCCGGTCGGCTTACTCGCCGGTTACAGCGCGGACGCCAGCAAACTCAGCCAGCGCCTGGACACCGTGGACACGTCCGACGGCACCGAGCTGATTCGCATGCTCGCGGCCAGCAGCACCACCGAAAGCCTGCACAGCAACCAGCAACTGAAAGTGCTGTCGCCGTTCCAGCCGATTCCCGGCGGGAAATCCTGGGGCGTGTTGCTCGACGTGCCGGAAAAAGTCCTGGTCGGCCCCGCCGAAACCCTGAAAAACCAACTCGATGACAGCAACCGCAGCGGCACCCTGATTGAGCTCGGCCTCGGTGTACTGGCCGCGCTGATTGGCTTGCTGCTGGTGTGGCTGATGGCGCGCAGCGTGACCAGACCGATCCTCGGCGTGGCGCACATGCTCGAAGACATCGCCAGCGGCGAAGGCGACCTGACCCGACGCCTGGCTTACGACAAGCAGGACGAACTGGGCCAGTTGGCTGGCTGGTTCAACCGCTTCCTCGACAAGCTGCAACCGATCATCGCCGAAGTGAAACGCTCGGTGCAGGACGCCCGCAGCACCGCGGATCAATCCTCCGCCATCGCCACGCAGACCAGCGCCGGCATGGAGCAGCAATACCGTCAGGTCGATCAGGTCGCCACCGCCTCCCACGAAATGAGCGCCACCGCCCAGGACGTCGCCCGCAGTGCCGCGCAAGCCGCCCAGGCCGCGAAGGATGCCGACCAAGCGACTCGCCGCGGCCTGACCGTCATCGACCAGACCACCACCAGCATCGGCAACCTCGCCGCCGACATGAGCGCGGCCATGGTGCAAGTGGAAGGCCTGGCGGCCAACAGCGAGAAAATCGGTTCGGTGCTGGAAGTGATTCGCGCCATTGCCGAACAAACCAATCTGCTGGCCCTCAACGCCGCGATCGAAGCGGCCCGCGCCGGTGAGGCCGGACGAGGTTTTGCGGTGGTCGCCGATGAAGTGCGCAACCTGGCGCGACGCACCCAGGAGTCGGTTGAAGAAACCCGCGTTGTGATCGAGCAATTGCAGTGCGGCACGCAGGACGTGGTTGGCTCGATGAACAACAGCCATCGCCAGGCGCAAGGCAGCGTCGAGCAAGTGGGCCAAGCGGTGACAGCGCTGCGCCAGATCGGCGAGGCGGTGACGGTGATCAGCGACATGAACCTGCAGATTGCGTCTGCGGCCGAAGAGCAGAGCGCGGTGGCCGAGGAGATCAACAGCAACGTGGCGACGATTCGCGATGTGACGGAGTCGCTGTCGGGACAGGCGAATGAATCGGCGCGGGTGAGTCAGTCACTCAATAGCCTGGCGAATCAGCAGCAGAGTCTGATGGATCAGTTTCGCGTTTAACGCCGTTATCGCGTCCACTGAAGATCAAAGTGGGAGTGAGCCTGCTCGCGATTGCGGTTTGTCAGCCAACAGAGATGTCGACTGACACACCGCTATCGCGAGCAG
>NZ_JASCOM010000292.1:0-6996 GCF_029959925.1 Pseudomonas sp. PS02303 | reverse complement strand
AGCCTGCTCGCGATTGCGGTCTGACATTCAGTATTGATGTTGACTGACACACTGCAATCGCGAGCAGGCTCGCTCCCACAGGTGGATGGCGTTTAGTCGGCGAGTGTCGTGAGGCACTTGGCAAACAACAGCTGGATCGGCTGTGTGCGTTGGCTGTAGCGCTGCAACAAGACAATCTCCCGATAAAACGTCAGCTCGCCCAGCGCAATGATCCTGACCTTCGCCCCATGTTCAAGCCATAACCCGGCCTCGGGCAGCAGTGAAACGCCAAACCCGCATTCAACCATTTTCACAATGGCTTCCAGCTCATCCATCTCCATCGCCACGTGCACATCAATCTGCTGTTCACGCAAAAATCGTGTAATCAGGCGCCCTCCGAATGAGTTACGGTCGTACCGCACGTGCGGCTGGCTCGCGAGGATCTGCAGCGGATCATCACCCTCAAGATCCATCGGCACGATCAATACAAACGGTTCCCGGCGAATCACCTGCGCCGACAGCTCCTTGGGCAGTTCGAAGGGCGGCTTGATCAATATCGCCAGATCCACCTCACCCGTATCAACCTGACTCAGCAGGCTCAACGACACGCCCGGCACCAGTTTCGGTTCCAGCAGCGGTGCCTGCTCCCTCAAGCGCAAAAATGCCTGAGGCAACAACCCGGTCTGGACCGTAGCCACCGCACCGATTTTCAACTCTCCACGGTACTCGCTGACGTCCTCACTGACGGCCATCCGGCTAAACGTGTCGAGGATCTGCTGCGCCATCGGCAATGCCCGTTGCCCTGCGGCATTGAGAATCGCCTGTCGCCCGGTGCGATCGAACAGGCGGATGCCCAGCGCCTTTTCCAGGTTGCGCATCTGCGCGCTGACCGCCGACTGCGTCAGACCGATGTGCATGCCGGCGGCGGCGAATGTGCCGTAGCGTGTGACGGCGACGAAGGTTTTCAATTCGCGCAGCATTGGACTTCTCGATTGATCGAAATAATTTGAGCTCGACGCAAAAACTATCGTCTTTCAATCAAAAATCATAGCGCTAAACTCAGCCTCATCTCCTGACAATCCGAGGCGAATCCGATGCAACTCTCCCCTTTTCACTTGGCTGTACCGGTTTACGATCTGGCCGCTGCCCGGCGTTTCTATGGCGAAGTCTTCGGTCTTGAAGAAGGCCGTTCCAGCGAGCATTGGGTCGACTTCAACTTTTTCGGCCATCAACTGGTGATACACCTGGCACCGAAAAACGCTTCACAGGACGCGGCGCACACCAATGCCGTGGACGGTCATGACGTACCGGTGCCGCATTTCGGTGTGGTGCTGGGGATGGCGGAATGGGAGGCGCTGGCCGAGCGCTTGAAAGGCCTTGGGACACGCTTCGTGATCGAGCCAGGCATCCGCTTTCAGGGATTGGTGGGCGAGCAGTCCACGATGTTTCTCTTCGACCCTTGCGGCAACGCGTTGGAGTTCAAGGCATTTAAAAACATCAGCCAGTTGTTCGCCAAATGAACCGCCCAGCCCTTGACGCGACCACCCTCAGTGAAGCGGTAGTCAATGGCGATACGACCGCTGCCGCCATCGCCGAATCCTTTCTTGAGTGCATTCAGGCGCGGGAGCCGGAGATTCAGGCGTTCGTCTCGTTCGACGACCGGCAGGTGCGTGCCGATGCTGCGCAGATCACCGGGCGCGGCCTGCTGGCCGGCGTCCCCGTCGGCATCAAGGACATCTTCGACACGGCCGCCTACCCCACGCAATTCTTCTCGCCCATCTACGCCGACCATCAACCGTCCCGGGATGCCCACGTCGTGACGCTGCTGCGCCAGGCCGGGGCGCTGATCATGGGCAAGACCCACACCACCGAATTTGCCTACATGCACACTGGCCCGACCCGAAATCCTCACGATCTCGCTCGCACGCCGGGCAGCTCCAGCGCGGGTTCGGCGGCGGGGATGGCAGCGGGTTTCTTTGCGGTGGCGCTGGGCACCCAAACAGCGGGCTCGTTGCTCAAGCCGGCGTCCTATTGCGGTCTCTTCGCCTACAAACCGTCCCTGGGACTGGTGTCGCTGGAAGGTGTAAAGCCGCTGGCGCCGAGCTTCGACACCGTGGGCTGGTATGGACGATCGGTGCGCGATCTGCACCTTGTGGCGCGGGTGTTGATTCCCGGTTTTGTAGTGCCTGACGTTGAGCGGCGTCCACTGCGGCTGGGTTTCTGCCGCACCTCACGCTGGGATCAGGTGGACGCCGAGGTGGCCTGCGCTCTGGAGCAGGCCACGGATCAGTTGCGCAGCGCCGGCCATTATGTGAGCGAACTGGAACTGCCCGATGAGTTTGCCGCAGTGTTCGACGACCATCAGCTGATCAACGATTGCGAAGGTGCCCGCTCGCTGGCCAAGGAATTCCAACGCCACCGAGCTCAACTGAGCCCATCGACACTGGCCATGTTCGAGCGAGCGGCGGCAACAACCTGGGAGCAGGAATCCGCTGCCAAGGCGCGCCTGGCCACCCTTGCGCCCCGTTTGAATGAGCTTTGCCAACCGTTCGACGCCATGCTCGGCGCCTCCTGCGGGATGGTCGCGCCGATGGGCCTGGAAAGCACCGGCCCGTCGGATTTCATCAAGTTCTGGGGGGCGTTTGGCTGGCCGCAGGTGAACGTACCGCTGGTGCGCGCCCACCCCATGTTGCCGGTCGGGCTACAGATCATCGGGAAGTTCAGGGACGATGGCCGGCTGTTGCGAACGGCCGCCTACGTTGCCGCAGCGTTGCAAGGCGCCGCTCAGCAATGATCCGTGTCGTGCATCGCCTTATCGGCCAGGGTCAACACGTCTTCCGCTGTCGGGTTTAGCCGAGCATCAAACTCGACCTGGCCAATGCTGAAGTGAATGGCAAAACTGCGATTCGCCGTGGCATTGCGCTCGGCGAGTATTTCTTCGAGCCGGGCCTTGATCGCGGACAGCTCGACAACGCTTGCACCCGTCAACAGGGCGACAAACTCATCGTTGCCCAGTCGACCAATCACATCGCTTTCGCGAAAGGCGATACGCAGCACGTCAGCGAAGGTCTTCAGGGCGTGATCACCCTCGGCGCGCCCGTACAGATAGTTGATTCGCTTGAAGTTATCGAGGTCGAAAAACAGCAGCGTTGCCGGCAGCCCCAGTTGCTGGCAGGCGTCCATCCCCTGTTGGGCCAGCGCTGTAAAACCGTGGCGGTTGGGCAGCAGCGTCAACTCGTCCATGCTCGCCATCTGCACGCCCATCAGTTCTTGCTCGGCCTTGCGGGCCAGGTCACGCAACAGCTCACGCTCCTGCAGTGGCGAACGTAACGGGTCTGTACAAGCACCGCGCTTGACCGGTTTGCCTGGGATCAGCATGACTCACTCCATTGGCGGGTATGTACTTTAGAGTCGTGCATACCCGGTTTGACTCCCTGTTAACGGACCGCCGGTCAACTGCCCTGCACCGGACACGGGCCTCCAGCGGTCGCCCACAGCTTGAATTGGGTGACGAAAATGTCGTGCGGCACCGGCACCGGCGCCCTTCCCTCACCCGGATTCCAGCCCCAGAGCACCAGTTTGTCCTCGGTGACGTGCTTGATCAGGGCCGCGAAATCACGGTCACCATTACTGGAGCGATCCTTGATCATCGCGCACAACTGGTCGGCCGGCAGCCCGATCCAGGCCATCTTGTGCGCCGCGGGCGGCAAGCTCCAGTGCGGCGCCCCCGGTGGTGTATGCGGCCCGTAGCTGGCGGGCGGATTGGCCTCGGCGTGACAGGTCGCGCAGGGCAAACCCGCTGCGCCCTTGCCGTCCATCCCGCGCACTACGCTCATGGCGTGGGGGATGCCTGCATCGAACTGCAACGGCGAATCGCCCGGGATATGACAGTTCTGGCAACGCGGACTTTGAAAGACCTTCTGCACCGTATCAAACGCCTTGATCGCTTCCTTATCGTCAGCAAACAGGTGCTCGGCAT
Source organism: Pseudomonas sp. PS02303 (assembly GCF_029959925.1). Classification (NCBI taxonomy): domain Bacteria; kingdom Pseudomonadati; phylum Pseudomonadota; class Gammaproteobacteria; order Pseudomonadales; family Pseudomonadaceae; genus Pseudomonas; species Pseudomonas sp. PS02303. The sequence continues at coordinate 3,038 of NZ_JASCOM010000292.1, read as the reverse complement.
AGCTGACCAAGCCGATCAACACCACCGTCCCCAGAATCAGATGTCGTCTCATCTCACACCCCCGACAGTTGCAACGGCAGTTCCCGCAAGCGCTGCCCGGTCAGGGCGAACACCGCGTTGGCCACTGCCGGCGCCGTGGGTGGGACGCCGGCTTCGCCAATACCGCCGGACCGTTCAGTGCTTGGCACGATATGCACTTCGACCACCGGCATTTCGTTGAGCCGCAGCACCTGATAGTCGTGGTAATTGGATTGCACCACCTGACCGTCCTTGAACGTCAGTTTGCTGTGCAAGGTAAAGCCGAGGCCGAAGGTGATGCAGGACTCCATCTGCGCCGCGATGCTCATCGGGTTGACCGCAATCCCGCAGTCCACCGCGCACACCACCCGATGCACGCGGATTTTCAGGTTGTCCTGGGACACCTCAGCGACCTGCGCGACGTAACTGCCGAAAGACTCATGCACCGCCACACCCAAGGCATGGCCGTCCGGCAGTTCCGCCTTCCAGTTGGCTTTTTCGACGGCGAGGTTCAGAACACCCAAATGTCGCGGATGCGCCTTGAGCAAGGTTCGTCGGTATTCCACCGGATCCTTGCCAGCCGCCTCCGCCAGTTCATCAATCAACGACTCCATGACAAACGCCGTGTGGCTGTGCCCCACCGAACGCAGCCACAACACGCTGATGCCGGTAGTCGGCGAGTGCAGTTCCACCTGGTGATTGGCCAGGTCTTCAAGGTACGGGCTGTCGGCAACGCCTTCGACCGAGGTCTTGTCGATACCGTCCTTGACCATCGTCGCCTCCATCATGGTGCCGGCCATGATCGACTGACCGACCATCACATGCTTCCAGGCCACAGGCATGCCGCCAGCATCCAGGCCGATCCGTGCCTGATGCAGGAACGCCGAGCGGTAATAACCGCCGCGGACGTCATCCTCCCGGGACCAGACGGTTTTCACCGGCCCGCCTGCCGCCTTGGCGACCTGCACGGCTTCAGCGACAAAGTCCGAGGTCGGATTGGCCCTGCGACCGAAGCCGCCGCCGAGGAATTCGGTGTGGATTTCAACCTGCTCGGGTTTGAGCCCGGTGATCTTGCCCGCGATCATTTGATCCAGGGTCTGGAACTGCGTGCCGGTCCAGATCTCGCACTTGTCCTTGCTGATTTTCACCGTGCAATTGAGCGGCTCCATCGGCGCATGGGCCAGGTACGGCACGCTGTATTCGACATCGACGGTCTTGGCCGCCTTGCCCAGCGCGGCGGTGGTATCCCCGGCCTTGCTGGCAGAGACGCCAGGCGTGGTCGCGAGTTTGCGGAAGCTTTCCAGCAATTTCTGGCTGTCGAGGCCGGCATTCGGCCCCAGGTCCCACTCGACCTTCAGCGCATCGCGCCCCAGCTTCGCCGCCCAGTAATGGTCGGCAATCACCGCCACGCCGGTGGGAACCTGCACCACTTTATGCACGCCCGGCACGGCCAGCGCTTCGGCGCCTTCGAAAGATTTGACGCTGCCGCCAAACACGGGTGAGCGGGCGACCATGGCAGTCATCAAGCCATCGAATTGCACGTCCATGCCGAACTTGGCCCTGCCGGTGATTTTCTCCGGGGTGTCCAGGCGCTTGGTGGGTTTGCCGATCAGTTTCCAGTCCTTGGCCTCTTTGAACTTGATCGAAGCCGGATCCGGCACCGGCAGCTTGCCGGCGTCGTCCGCCAGTTCGCCGTAGGTCGCGCGATTGTCGCCGGCAATGACCACGCCTGACTCGGTGTGAATCGCCGAGGGCGCGACGTTGAAACGCTTGGCGGCCGCGTCAACCAGCATCAGACGCGCTGCCGCGCCGGCCTGCCGATAGCGATCGAACTCCATCCAGGTCGAGGTCGAGCCGCCGGTGATCTGCATCCCGCCGAAACCCGCCATGCCGTAGTCTGCCGCCGAGGCGGGTGAATGTTCGACGCGGATTTTCGACCAGTCGGCGTCCAGCTCTTCTGCGATCAGCATGGTGAGGCCGGTCCAGATGCCCTGGCCCATTTCCGAGTGGCCGAGCAGTACGGTGACGACGTTGTCGTTGCCGATCCGTAAAAACGCATTGGGCGCAAACACGTTGCCTTCATTCTCCGCCCCCACGGCAAAGCGATGGGCGCCGGGAATGACGAACGCCACCACCAGACCTCCGCCCAACAGCGCGCTGCCCTTGAGAAAACCGCGACGTGACACCGGGTTGATGCTGTTCATGTTCAGACTCCCTTCAACGTGGCATCAACCGATCTCGGCGGCGCGTTTGACCGCGGCGCGGATCCTTGGGTAGGTGCCGCAGCGACAGATATTGCCGGAGAGCGCCTGATCGATGTCGCTGTCGGTGGGTTTGGGGATTTTCGCCAGCAGCGCGGCGGCGGACATGATTTGCCCGGACTGGCAGTAACCGCACTGCACCACGTCGAGTTCGGCCCAGGCTTGCTGCACTGGGTGCGAACCATCCGTGGACAGGCCTTCGATGGTGAGGATTTTTTGCCCGTGGGCCACCGCGGTGGCGGGCGTGATGCACGAGCGCAACGGCGCGCCGTCGACGTGCACGGTGCAGGCGCCACACTGGGCCATGCCGCAACCGAATTTGGTCCCGGTCAGGTGCGCGACATCGCGCAGGACCCAGAGCAGCGGCATGTCCGCGGGGACATCCAACTCCTGATCCTTGCCGTTGATATTCAGGGTCAGCATTGCGAATTTCCTCAGACTCACGGTGTTCTGAAGGGGCGTCGCTGTGACACGGAATGCCTACGCGCGCCTCCGGTTATCCCTACAGCTAAGCGCAAAATGCCGGGCGAGACCGGTTCATCGACCACCGGTCAAAAAAAGGCCACCTTGATGGATGGCCTTGGAATGAGGTTTTGTAGTGATGGCGCTTGGGCGGCTAGCGGGCTTTTGTGCCTGGTGGGCATTTGTGGCGAGGGAGCTTGCTCCCGCTCGGCGGCGAAGCCGTCGCAAAACCAGCTAACACGGTTTTTCTGATGTACCGGGTTTGGAGGGTTTGGGGCCGCTTCGCAGCCCAGCGGG
>NZ_JASCOM010000291.1:0-7009 GCF_029959925.1 Pseudomonas sp. PS02303 | reverse complement strand
GAGCCTGCTCGCGATTGCGGTCTATCAGTCAACATAGATGTTGAATGTTAAATCGCTATCGCGAGCAGGCTCACTCCTACATTTTGAACTGTGTGTTGGTTAGGTTTCTGTTGGAGTCTGGCAATGCCGTTACGCGAAGAGTGTCTGTGGGAAAAACTGACGCCGCAAAGGCCCGACAATGCCGCGCTCAAGGGCGAAGTTACCGTCGATGTCTGCGTCATTGGCGCCGGTTTCACCGGCCTGTCGGCGGCGGTGCATCTACTTGAAAAAGGTAAAAAGGTCTGCGTGCTCGAAGCCCATCGCGCCGGTCACGGCGGTTCGGGGCGCAACGTCGGTCTGGTCAACGCCGGGATGTGGATTCCACCGGACGAGATCGAAGCCGGGTTCGGCGAAGCGGTGGGCAGTCAGCTCAATCGCATGCTGGGTGCAGCGCCATCGCTGGTGTTCAGCCTGGTCGACAAATACAACATCGATTGCCAGTTACGCCGCGAAGGCACGCTGCACATGGCGCACAACGCCCGTGGCGAAGCCGATCTGCGCAGTCGCGAAGAACAATGGAAACGTCGCGGAGCACCGGTCGAACTGCTGACCGGGCAATCCTGCGAACAAGCGACGGGTACCAAAAAGATTGCTGCCGCGCTGCTCGACAAGCGTGCCGGCACGATCAATCCGATGGCTTACACCACGGGGCTGGCCAAAGCGGCCATCAGCCTCGGGGGCCAACTGTTCGATCATTCTCCGGTGACCCGACTCGAACGTCAGGGCCAACGCTGGTCGGTGCAAACCGCTCAGGGATCAGTGCTCGCCGAGCAAGTGGTCATCGCCTCCAACGCTTATACCGAAGGTGACTGGACGGAGTTGCGGCGCAATTTCTTCCCCGGTTATTACTATCAAGTGGCGTCAGTCCCGCTGACCGAAGACGCCGCGCAGCAAATTCTGCCCGGCGGGCAGGGTTCCTGGGACACGCGCCAGGTACTGAGCAGTATTCGTCGCGACAAAGACGGCCGTCTGTTGCTGGGCAGCCTCGGTAACGGCAATCAGAAACCGGCCTGGTTCCTCAAGGCCTGGGCCGATCGGGTGCAGCAGCACTATTTCCCCTACCTCAAACCCGTGGAATGGGAATGCACCTGGACCGGTTGCATCGCGTTTACCCCGGACCATTTGATGCGTTTGTTCGAGCCGGCGCCCGGTTTAGTGGCAGTCACCGGTTACAACGGCCGGGGCGTGACAACGGGGACGGTGGTCGGCAAAGCCTTTGCCGATTATCTGTGTAACGGAAATCCTGAGGCGCTACCCATTCCCTTTGCCCCCATGCAGCCATTGGCCGGGGTGGGTTTGCGCAGTTGTTTGTACGAGGCCGGTTTCTCGCTGTATCACGCAGGCCAGTGCTTGCGGATCGTTATTTGATTGTTGAAATTTGTTGCTGGGAGCGGCGCTTTTTCGCGCAGCGACTAGCCTGTAAAAGGTGCGGGTTGTAGCAGTTCCGCACCAGCAGTGTGCACTTCGGTGACGCACGTTGTTACAGGCTGGTTGCACGTCGTTTGGCGCCGCGGTTGCAATGATGGCGCACGAGGGTTGCGCCTTTAAAAATAAATGGTTTCACCTTCTGCGGTTTAGACGGTTGCACGCCCAATGAAAATGGGATCGAAACAGTCGAAATAACAATAAAGCAGCGACTTTTTTCAGAATAAAAAACCGATGGCACGGCCCTTGCTCTGAGCATTCAGAGAAGTCGCAGTGCCAACTAAAAAAAACCTTGGAGCACCACCTCATGTCCCAGACGTTTTACAAGAAAGGCTTTCTGGCCCTCGCAGTGGCAACTGCGTTGGGTGTTTCTGCGTTTGCACAGGCTGATGTGAAAATCGGTGTGGCGGGTCCGATGACAGGTGCCAACGCGGCATTTGGCGAGCAGTACATGAAGGGTGCACAGGCTGCAGCCGACGCGGTCAACGCGGCGGGCGGCGTTAACGGGGAAAAAATCGTACTGGTGAAGGGCGATGACGCCTGCGAACCGAAACAGGCTGTGACGGTCGCCAAGGACCTGACCAACCAGAAAGTCGCCGGCGTAGTCGGTCACTTCTGCTCCTCGTCGACCATCCCGGCCTCTGAGATCTACGACGAAGCGGGCATCATTGCAATCACTCCGGGTTCCACCAACCCAGCGGTTACCGAACGCGGCCTGAGTGCCATGTTCCGTATGTGCGGGCGTGACGATCAGCAAGGCATCGTGGCCGGTGACTACATCGTCGACGTGCTCAAGGGCAAGAAAGTCGTTGTCCTGCACGACAAGGACACCTACGGCCAAGGCCTGGCGGACGCTACCAAGGCCCAACTGGAAAAACGCGGCGTGAAGCCTGTGCTGTATGAAGGCCTGACCCGTGGCGAGAAAGACTTCAGCACCATCGTCACCAAGATCCGCGGCGCTGGCGCCGATGTCGTCTACTTCGGCGGTCTGCACCCGGAAGCCGGTCCTCTGGTCCGTCAACTGCGTGAGCAAGGCCTCAAAGACGTCAAGTTCATGTCCGATGACGGCATCGTGACCGACGAACTGGTCACCACTGCTGGCGGTCCGCAATTCGTTGACGGCGTACTGATGACCTTCGGCGCCGACCCACGCCTGCTGCCAGACAGCAAAACCGTGGTGGACGAGTTCCGCAAGAAAGGCACCGAGCCTGAAGGCTACACCCTGTACGCCTACGCTTCGGTCCAGACCCTGGCCGCAGCTTTCAACGGCGCCAAGTCCAACAGTGGCGAGAAAGCCGCCGAGTGGCTGAAGAAAAACCCGGTCAAAACCGTGATGGGCGAGAAGACCTGGGACGCCAAGGGCGACCTGAAAGTCTCCGACTACGTCGTTTACGAGTGGGACAAGGACGGCAAATACCACCAGCTGGAAAAACAGAAGTGATATGACCTGATCTGCCCGGTGCCTGTTGCACCGGGCAGTCTATGAACATGTCCGTGCAGTACCTGTCTTTTCTCGTAGAGCTGCACACAACCGTGTTGCCCCGGCGGCTGAACCCCGGTCCGTTGCACCCGGCTTCTGTGCAGTCTCTCAAATGCGTGAGATTGCGTTATGGATGGTATTTTCCTGCAGCAACTGGTCAACGGCCTGACCCTCGGGTCGGTCTATGGCCTGATCGCCATCGGCTACACAATGGTCTATGGCATCATTGGCATGATCAACTTCGCCCACGGCGAGGTTTACATGATTTCCGCTTACCTCGCGGCAATCAGTCTGGCTCTGCTGGCGTACTTCGGTATTGAATCCTTCCCGCTGTTGATGCTCGGCACCTTGATCTTCACCATCGTGGTCACGGCGGTGTATGGCTGGGTCATCGAGCGCGTCGCCTACAAGCCCCTGCGCAACTCCACCCGACTGGCACCGCTGATCAGCGCCATCGGGATTTCGCTGATCCTGCAAAACTATGCCCAGATCGCCCAAGGTGCCAAGCAACAGGGCGTTCCGACCTTGTTGACGGGGGCCTGGCGCGTCGAAATCGGCACCGGCTTCGTGCAGTTGACCTACACCAAGGTGTTTATCCTGATCGCCGCATTCGCCGGCATGGCCCTGCTGACCTACATCATCAAGTACACCAAGCTCGGCCGCATGTGCCGCGCCACCCAGCAAGACCGCAAGATGGCCTCGATCCTGGGGATCAACACCGACCGCGTGATTTCCTATGTGTTCATCATCGGTGCAGCGATGGCGGCCCTGGCCGGCGTGCTGATCACCATGAACTACGGCACGTTCGACTTCTATGCCGGCTTCATCATCGGCATCAAGGCGTTCACGGCTGCGGTACTTGGCGGCATCGGCTCGCTGCCTGGTGCGATGCTTGGCGGGATCATTCTCGGGATCTCCGAGTCGCTGTTCTCAGGTTTGGTCAACTCGGACTACAAAGACGTTTTCAGCTTCTCGCTGCTCGTTCTCGTTCTGGTCTTTCGGCCCCAAGGCCTGCTCGGCCGTCCTCTTGTGTCGAAGGTGTAAGCGATGTCTTCAACCACTAAAAAAACCATTGATCTCAAAAGAAGCCTGGTTGACGCGATTCTTGCCGGCCTTGTCGCCCTGATTGTGTTCGGCCCGATTGTCGGCGTGGTCCTCGACGGCTACGGCTTCAATCTGGAAACGACCCGGGTGGCCTGGATTGTCGCCATCGTCATGGCTGGCCGGTTTGCCCTGAGCCTGTTCCTGCAAACGCCCAAGGGTCTGAAAATCCTTGAAGGCTTTGAAAGCACTGGTTCCGGGGTTCATGTACTGCCGCCTGATTACAAATCCCGCCTGCGCTGGATCATCCCGCTGGTGATCCTCGTTGCCGTGGTGTTCCCGTTCTTCTCCAACTCCTACCTGCTGGGCGTGGTCATTCTCGGGTTGATCTACGTATTGCTCGGCCTGGGCCTGAACATCGTGGTCGGCCTGGCCGGCCTGCTCGATCTGGGTTACGTGGCGTTCTACGCCATCGGTGCCTACGGCCTGGCGCTGGGTTATCAATACCTCGGCCTGGGTTTCTGGACGGTGCTGCCGCTGGCGGCCATCACCGCGGGCCTTGCCGGTTGCATCCTCGGGTTCCCGGTGCTGCGATTGCACGGTGACTACCTGGCGATCGTGACCCTGGGATTCGGTGAAATCATTCGCCTGATCCTCAACAACTGGTTGTCCCTGACCGGCGGCCCGAATGGCATGGCGGCTCCGTTGCCAACCTTCTTCGGCCTCGAGTTCGGCAAGCGCGCGAAGGAGGGGGGCGTCCCGTTCCATGAGTTCTTCGGCATCGCCTATAACCCGGACGTGAAGTATTACTTCATCTATGCGGTGTTGTTCCTGGTGGTGCTGGCCGTGCTGTACATCAAGCATCGTCTGGTCAAGATGCCAGTCGGCCGCGCTTGGGAAGCCTTGCGTGAAGACGAAATCGCCTGCCGCTCCATGGGCCTGAACCACGTACTGGTCAAGCTCTCGGCGTTCACCATCGGTGCCTCGACGGCCGGCCTGGCCGGGGTGTTCTTCGCCACGTATCAAGGCTTCGTCAACCCGACCTCGTTCACCTTTTTCGAATCGGCGCTGATCCTCGCCATCGTGGTCCTCGGCGGTATGGGGTCGACCATCGGCGTGGTGATTGCAGCCTTCGTGCTGACCGTTGCCCCGGAACTGCTGCGCGGCTTTGCGGAATATCGCGTGCTGCTGTTCGGCGTGTTGATGGTGTTGATGATGATCTGGCGACCGCGCGGCCTGATTCGGATCAGCCGTACCGGTGTGACGCCGCGTAAAGGAGTAGCGCCATGAGCGAAGTCGTACTCTCGGTCGAGAAGCTGATGATGCACTTCGGCGGCATCAAGGCGTTGAGCGATGTCAGCCTCAAGGTGCATCGCAACTCGATCTTTGCCCTGATCGGCCCCAACGGCGCCGGCAAGACCACCGTGTTCAACTGCCTGACCGGTTTCTACAAGGCCTCCGGTGGCAAGATCGAACTCAATACCCGCGGTGAACGCACCGATGTCATCCAGCTGTTAGGCGAATCGTTCAAAGCCACGGATTTCGTTTCGCCGAAAAGCTTCATCACCCGGATGCGCTACAAAATGTTCGGCGGCACCCACCTGGTGAACCGTGCCGGGCTGGCGCGCACCTTCCAGAACATTCGCCTGTTCAAGGAAATGTCGGTACTTGAAAACCTGCTGGTAGCCCAGCACATGTGGGTCAACCGCAACATGTTGGCCGGCATCCTCAATACCAAGGGCTACCGCAAGGCCGAAAGCGACGCGCTGGACCACGCCTTCTACTGGCTGGAAGTCGTGGACCTGGTGGACTGCGCCAACCGTCTGGCCGGTGAACTGTCCTACGGCCAACAGCGCCGCCTGGAAATCGCCCGGGCCATGTGCACCCGGCCGCAGATCATCTGCCTCGACGAACCGGCGGCCGGCCTCAACCCTCAGGAAACCGAAGCGCTGAGCGCGATGATCCGTTTGCTGCGCGACGAACACGATCTGACCGTGGTGCTGATCGAACACGACATGGGCATGGTAATGAGCATTTCCGACCACATCGTGGTGCTGGACCACGGCATCGTCATCGCCGAGGGCGGACCTGAAGCGATTCGCAACGACCCGAAAGTGATTGCGGCCTATCTGGGCGCTGATGAAGAGGAAGTGGTGCTATGAGTCAACCCATCCTCGAACTCAAGGATCTGGATGTGTTTTACGGGCCGATCCAGGCTCTGAAAAAAGTCTCGCTGCATATCGAAGAAGGTGAAACCGTCAGCCTGATCGGCTCCAACGGCGCCGGTAAATCGACCTTGCTGATGTCGATCTTCGGCCAGCCGCGAGCGGCTAGCGGGCAGATCATTTATCAGGGCGTGGACATCACCCACAAGTCGTCGCACTACATCGCGTCCAACGGCATCGCTCAGTCGCCTGAAGGCCGACGGGTGTTCCCCGACATGACCGTCGAGGAAAACCTGCTGATGGGCACCATCCCTATCGGTGACAAGTACGCTTCCGAGGACATGCAACGCATGTTCGAGTTGTTTCCACGGCTCAAGGAGCGCCGTAACCAGCGGGCCATGACCATGTCCGGCGGTGAGCAACAGATGCTCGCCATCGCTCGTGCGTTGATGAGTCGGCCCAAGCTGCTGTTGCTTGATGAACCGAGCCTTGGACTGGCGCCGATCGTGGTGAAACAGATCTTCGCGACCCTGCGGGAACTGGCGAGTACCGGCATGACCATCTTCCTGGTCGAGCAGAACGCCAACCACGCGTTGAAGCTGTCGGACCGGGCATACGTGATGGTCAACGGCGAGATCCGCATCACGGGCACCGGCAAGGAGCTGCTGGTCAACGAGGAAGTGCGTAACGCCTATCTCGGCGGGCACTGACACGCTGCCGAAATATCCACAGCCCCGACGAGCAATCGCCGGGGCTTTTTTACACCTCGAATACACCACGAATCCTCCTGTGGGAGCGAGCCTGCTCGCGAAAGCGGAGTGCCAATCGACAGGTGTTTCACTGGCCCACCGCTTTCGCG
>NZ_JASCOM010000290.1:0-7066 GCF_029959925.1 Pseudomonas sp. PS02303 | reverse complement strand
GCGCCAGGCAATCGCCTGACCCCTGTAGGAGTGAGCCTGCTCGCGATGAGGCCGTCACAGCCAGCATTGATGTTGCCTGACCCACCGCTATCGCGAGCAGGCTCACTCCTACAGGGGTTCCTTGGTGATTTGAGGAGTGTGTTCGGCATGCCATTTCCCGCCATGTCGTAAACGCACCTTTGCGTGGCGTCCGTAGGCATTTGGCCTGTCTGCGCCGGTCATACCATCGCATCAAAGGGCACTGTCGAAACACCGGTGCCTTACCGAGACGAATGGCGCATAGATGCCGCTGGGAGAGACGCGATGTTCAGCAAGCAAGACCAGATCCAGGGTTACGACGATGCACTGCTGGCGGCGATGAATGCCGAGGAGCAACGCCAGGAAGATCACATCGAGCTGATCGCGTCAGAGAACTACACCAGCAAACGCGTCATGGAAGCGCAAGGCAGCGGCCTGACCAACAAATACGCCGAAGGCTATCCGGGCAAGCGCTACTACGGTGGCTGCGAGCACGTCGATAAAGTTGAAGCGCTGGCCATCGAACGCGCCAAGCAACTGTTCGGTGCCGACTACGCCAACGTCCAGCCGCACTCCGGCTCTTCGGCCAACAGTGCTGTGTATCTGGCCCTGATCCAGCCGGGCGACACCATCCTCGGCATGAGCCTGGCCCACGGTGGTCACCTGACCCACGGCGCCAAAGTGTCGTCCTCGGGCAAGCTGTACAACGCCGTGCAGTACGGCATCGACACCAAAACCGGGTTGATCGATTACGACGAAGTCGAGCGCCTGGCGGTCGAATGCAAACCGAAGATGATCGTTGCCGGCTTCTCGGCTTACTCCAAGACCCTCGACTTCCCACGTTTCCGTCAGATCGCCGACAAGGTCGGTGCGCTGCTGTTCGTCGACATGGCCCACGTGGCCGGTCTGGTCGCTGCTGGCCTGTATCCGAATCCGCTGCCGTACGCCGACGTGGTCACCACCACCACCCACAAGACCCTGCGCGGTCCGCGTGGCGGCCTGATCCGGTGCAAGTCCAACGAAGAAATCGAGAAAAAGCTCAACGCTGCGGTATTCCCCGGCGCACAGGGCGGCCCGCTGATGCACGTCATCGCCGGTAAAGCCGTGTGCTTCAAGGAAGCGCTGGAGCCTGGTTTCAAGGTTTACCAGCAACAAGTGATCGACAACGCCCAGGCCATGGCCGGCGTGTTTATCAAACGCGGCTACGATGTAGTGTCCGGCGGCACCGATAACCACCTGTTCCTGGTCAGCCTGATCCGTCAGGGCCTCACCGGCAAAGAGGCGGATGCAGCACTCGGTCGCGCCCACATCACCGTCAACAAGAACGCTGTCCCGAACGATCCACAGTCGCCGTTCGTGACCTCCGGCCTGCGCATCGGCACCCCGGCGGTGACCACGCGCGGCTTCAAGGTGACCCAGTGCGTGGAACTGGCCGGCTGGATCTGCGACATCCTCGACAACCTCGGCGACGCCGACGTGGAAGCGAATGTTGCCCAGCAAGTGTCGGCCCTGTGCGCGGACTTCCCGGTTTATCGCTGAGCGCGGTTTTGGAGTAAATGACTATGCAACGCTACTCGGGCTTCGGCCTCTTCAAACACTCCCTCAGCCATCACGAAAACTGGCAGAAAATGTGGCGCACGCCGACCCCTAAAAAGGTCTATGACGTGGTCATCGTCGGCGGTGGCGGGCATGGTCTCGCCACGGCTTACTACCTGGCCAAAGAGCACGGCATCACCAACGTGGCCGTGGTCGAGAAAGGCTGGCTGGGCGGCGGTAACACCGCGCGCAACACCACCATCGTTCGCTCCAACTACCTGTGGGACGAGTCGGCGCACCTGTACGAACACGCGATGAAATTGTGGGAAGGCCTGTCCCAGGATCTGAACTACAACGTCATGTTCTCCCAGCGCGGCGTTTACAACCTGTGCCACACCCTGCAAGACATCCGTGATTCCGAGCGTCGGGTCAGCGCCAACCGCCTCAACGGCGTGGACGGTGAACTGCTCGATGCCAAGCAAGTGGCCGACGAGATCCCGTACCTCGACTGCTCGAAGAACACTCGCTACCCGGTGATGGGCGCAACCGTTCAGCGTCGCGGCGGCGTGGCCCGTCACGATGCCGTGGCGTGGGGCTTTGCCCGTGCCGCCGACGCCTTGGGCGTGGACCTGATCCAGCAGACCGAAGTGATCGGCTTCCGCAAGGAAAACGGCGTGTGCATCGGCGTTGAAACCAACAAAGGCTTCATCGGCGCCAAGCGCGTCGGCGTGGTGACCGCCGGTAACTCCGGGCACATGGCCAAACTCGCCGGTTTCCGCCTGCCGATCGAATCCCACCCGCTGCAAGCGCTGGTGTCCGAGCCGATCAAACCGATTATCGACAGCGTGATCATGTCCAACGCCGTACACGGTTACATCAGCCAGTCCGACAAGGGCGACCTGGTGATCGGCGCCGGTATCGACGGCTACAACGGCTACGGCCAGCGTGGTTCGTACCCGGTGATCGAGCACACCATCCAGGCCATCGTCGAGATGTTCCCGGTGTTGTCCCGCGTGCGCATGAACCGGCAGTGGGGCGGCATCGTCGACACCACACCGGATGCCTGCCCGATCATCTCGAAAACCCCGGTCCCGAACATGTTCTTCAACTGCGGTTGGGGCACCGGCGGCTTCAAGGCCACACCTGGCTCGGGCAACGTGTTTGCCGCGAGTCTGGCCAAGGGTGAAATGCACCCATTGGCTGCACCTTTCTCCATCGACCGTTTCCACAACGGTGCGTTGATCGATGAACACGGCGCTGCTGCGGTTGCCCACTAACAGGAGAAATCCCCATGTTGCATATCTTCTGTCCTCACTGCGGCGAGTTGCGCTCCGAAGAGGAATTCCACGCATCCGGCCAGGCGCACATTCCGCGCCCACTGGATCCGAACACCTGCACCGACGAGGAGTGGGGCGACTACATGTTCTTCCGCGATAACCCTCGCGGTCTGCACCACGAGTTGTGGGATCACGTCGCCGGTTGCCGTCAGTATTTCAACGCGACCCGCGACACCGTGACCTACGAGATTCTCGAGACCTACAAGATCGGCGCCAAGCCGCAGTTCACCGACAAGACCGATAGCCCGAAAGCGGCCACGACGGCTCTGGGAGAGAAGGTATGAGCCAGATCAATCGCCTGTCCAACGGCGGACGGATCGACCGCAACAAAGTGCTGAGCTTCACCTTCAACGGTCAGGTCTACAAAGGCTTTGAAGGCGATTCGCTGGCCGCTGCCCTGCTGGCCAACGGTGTCGACATCATCGGTCGCAGCTTCAAGTATTCCCGTCCGCGCGGCATCTTCGCTGCTGGCGCCGAAGAGCCGAATGCCGTGCTGCAGATCGGCGCGACCGAAGCCACGCAGATCCCGAACGTACGTGCCACGCAACAAGCGCTGTATCAAGGCCTGGTCGCCACCAGCACCAACGGCTGGCCAAGCGTGAACAACGACATGATGGGGATTCTCGGCAAGGTCGGTGGCAAGCTGATGCCGCCGGGCTTCTACTACAAAACCTTCATGTACCCGCAATCGTTCTGGATGACTTACGAGAAGTACATCCGTAAGGCCGCCGGCCTTGGCCGCTCGCCGACCGAGAACGATCCGGACACCTACGACTACATGAACCAGCACTGCGACGTGCTGATCGTCGGCGGTGGCCCCGCAGGTCTGGCCGCTGCACTGGCGGCTGCGCGCAGCGGTGCTCGTGTCATCCTCGCCGATGAACAGGAAGAGTTCGGCGGCAGCCTGCTCGACTCCCGCGAAAGCCTCGACGGCAAGCCAGCGGCCGAGTGGGTCGCCAGCGTCATCGCCGAACTGAAAGACACCCCGGACGTGCTGCTGTTGCCGCGCGCCACGGTCAACGGTTACCACGACCATAACTTCCTGACCATTCACGAGCGCCTGACCGATCACCTCGGCGACCGTGCTCCGATTGGCCAGGTGCGTCAGCGCATCCACCGGGTTCGCGCTAAACGTGTGGTGCTGGCAACCGGCGCTCACGAGCGCCCACTGGTCTACGGCAACAACGACGTGCCGGGCAACATGCTGGCCGGCGCTGTCTCGACTTACGTTCGCCGTTACGGCGTGGCACCGGGCAAGAAACTGGTGCTGTCGACCAACAACGATCACGCCTACCGCGTTGCTCTGGATTGGCTCGATGCCAGCCTGCAAGTGGTGGCCATCGCCGACGCCCGCAGCAATCCGCGCGGTGCATTGGTTGAAGAAGCGCGCGCCAAAGGCATTCGCATCCTGACCGGCAGCGCCGTGATCGAGGCCCGTGGCAGCAAGCACGTGACCGCCGCTCGCGTTGCCGCGATCGATGTCAAAGCACACGCCGTGACCAGCCCTGGCGAGTGGCTTGATTGCGATTTGATCGCCAGCTCCGGTGGTTACAGTCCGGTGGTTCACTTGGCTTCGCACTTGGGTGGCAAACCGATCTGGCGTGAAGACATCCTCGGTTTCGTACCGGGCGAAGCACCGCAGAAACGCGTGTGCGTCGGTGGCATCAACGGCGTCTATGGCCTCGGCGATTCGTTGGCCGATGGTTTTGAAGGCGGCGCTCGCGCAGCCAGCGAAGCCGGTTTCAGTGTGGTCGAAGGCACGTTGCCGAAAGCCCTGAGCCGTCTCGAAGAGCCCACCCTGGCGCTGTTCCAGGTGCCGCACGAAAAAGGCACCTCGCGCGGACCGAAGCAATTCGTCGACCTGCAAAACGACGTCACCGCCGCCGCCATCGAACTGGCGACCCGCGAAGGCTTCGAGTCGGTCGAGCACGTCAAACGCTACACCGCACTGGGCTTCGGCACGGACCAGGGCAAGCTCGGCAACGTCAACGGCCTGGCCATCGCCGCCCGTTCGCTGAACGTGACCATCCCGCAGATGGGCACCACCATGTTCCGCCCGAACTACACGCCGGTTACCTTCGGCGCCGTGGCCGGTCGTCACTGTGGGCACATCTTCGAACCGGTGCGTCACACCGCGCTGCATCACTGGCACGTGAAAAACGGCGCCGAGTTTGAAGACGTCGGTCAGTGGAAGCGTCCTTGGTACTTCCCGAAAAACGGTGAAGACATTCACGCTGCGGTGAAACGCGAATGCAAAGCCGTGCGCGACAGCGTCGGCCTGCTGGACGCTTCGACCCTGGGCAAGATCGACATCCAGGGCCCGGACACCCGCGAGTTCCTGAACCGCATCTACACCAACGCCTGGACCAAGCTCGACGTGGGCAAGGCCCGTTACGGCCTGATGTGCAAAGAAGACGGCATGGTGTTCGACGACGGCGTGACCGCATGCCTGGCCGACAACCATTTCGTGATGACTACCACCACCGGCGGCGCTGCTCGCGTGCTGCAATGGCTGGAAATCTACCACCAGACCGAATGGCCAGACCTGAAGGTGTACTTCACGTCCGTGACGGATCACTGGGCAACCATGACCCTGTCCGGGCCGAACAGCCGCAAGCTGCTCAGCGAAGTGACCGACGCCGATCTGAGCAACGAAGCCTTCCCGTTCATGACCTGGAAAGAAGCGTTGGTCGGCGGTGTGCCAGCGCGGATTTTCCGGATTTCGTTTACCGGTGAGCTGTCGTACGAAGTCAACGTGCAAGCCGACTATGCGATGGGCGTGCTCGAGAAAATCGTCGAGGCTGGCAAGCAGTACAACCTGACCCCGTATGGCACCGAAACCATGCACATCCTGCGGGCCGAGAAAGGCTTCATCATCGTCGGTCAGGACACCGACGGCTCGATGACCCCGGACGACCTGAACATGGGCTGGTGTGTCGGTCGCACCAAACCGTTCTCGTGGATTGGCCAGCGTGGCATGAACCGCGAAGACTGCATGCGTGATCAACGCAAACAGTTGGTGGGCCTGAAGCCGATCGACCCGACCAAATGGCTGCCGGAAGGTGCGCAACTGGTGTTCAACACCAAGCAGACGATTCCGATGACGATGGTCGGTCACGTCACTTCCAGCTACCTGCACAACTCCCTGGGCTATTCGTTTGCCATGGGCGTGGTGAAGGGCGGTTTGAAGCGCATCGGTGAGCGCGTGTTCGCACCGCTGGCCGATGGCAGCGTGATCGAGGCGGAAATCGTTTCTTCGGTGTTCTTCGATCCAAAGGGTGATCGCCAGAACATCTAATGGCTTCGGGTCCTGTGGGGTGCCTGCTACCGCCTTCGCGAGCAGGCTCGCTCCCACAGGAGATCGCGGTCAAATGTGGGAGCTAGCCTGCTGGCGATGACGGCAGTGCAGCCACCACAGGAACCAACAGAATTCAGGAAAGGTGCTTTATGACCGCAGCCAATGTGTACCAACAACGCCCAACCACCGGGGCCAAGGCCGAGTCGTCGCTGCATCATGCCGACCTCGCCAGCCTGGTGGGCAAGGGCCGTAAAAGCGCCGGCGTGATCGTGCGTGAGAAAAAACTCCTCGGCCACCTGACCATTCGTGGTGATGGCCACGATGCGGCGTTCGCCGCTGGCGTGCACAAGGCCCTCGGGATCGAACTGCCGGCCGCGCTGACCGTCGTCGTCAAAGGCGAAACCAGCCTGCAATGGATGGGGCCGGATGAATGGCTGCTGATCGTGCCGACCGGCGAAGAATTCGCGGCCGAGCAAAAACTGCGTGAAGCGCTGGGCGACCTGCACATCGCGATCACCAACGTCAGCGGTGGCCAGCAGATCCTCGAACTGAGCGGCCCGAACGTGCGCCAGGTGCTGATGAAATCCACCAGCTACGACGTGCACCCCAACAGTTTCCCGGTGGGCAAGGCTGTCGGCACCGTGTTTGCCAAGTCGCAACTGGTGATCCGCCACACCGCCGAAGACACCTGGGAACTGCTGATCCGTCGCAGCTTCTCGGATTACTGGTGGTTGTGGTTGCAGGATGCAGCGGCGGAATACGGCCTGAGCGTCCAGGCCTGATCAGGAGGCGATCACCTGTGGGAGCGAGCCTGCTCGCGAAGACGGTATCTCAGCGACATTGATGTCGACTGACACGCCCTCTTCGCGAGCAGGCT
>NZ_JASCOM010000028.1:0-51375 GCF_029959925.1 Pseudomonas sp. PS02303 | reverse complement strand
GCGGCGGTACAGCCAACGTTGATGTGACTGACACACCGCTATCGCGAGCAGGCTCACGCCTACAAGAGATTGTGTCGCCTGTGGTGTTGGCTTTGGGTCAGGGCGATACGCGACTTGTGGCGAGGTTGTCGGGGGATACGCACCTTCTCCTTGAGATCGGCGCACCTGAACTTGACCTGGTCCTGCGCTTCCGCGCCCACGCCCTCATGCAAGCCCTGGAAAGCAAAACCCTGCATGGTGTCATCGACCTCACACCGGGCATTCGCTCGCTGCAAATCCACTACCAACCCGAACAACTGCCGCTGGCCGACCTGCTCGGCATTGTCGCCGGTGAATGGGACGCCGTGTGCGCCGCCCGGGACCTGCAAGTACCGTCGCGCATCGTGCATTTGCCGCTGTCCTGGGACGACCCGGCCTGTCAGTTGGCGATCGAAAAATACATGACCACCGTGCGCAAAGACGCCCCGTGGTGCCCGAGCAATCTGGAGTTCATCCGTCGCATCAACGACCTGCCGAACCTCGACGAAGTGCAGCGCACGGTGTTCGACGCCAGCTATCTGGTGATGGGCCTGGGCGACGTTTACCTCGGCGCACCGGTCGCCACCCCGCTCGACCCGCGCCATCGCCTGGTAACCACCAAATACAACCCCGCGCGCACCTGGACGGCGGAAAACTCGGTGGGCATCGGTGGCGCCTACATGTGCGTTTACGGCATGGAAGGCCCCGGCGGTTATCAGTTTGTCGGTCGCACGTTGCAGATGTGGAACCGTTATCGCGAAGTCGCCGCGTTCGACGGCAAACCGTGGCTGCTACGCTTTTTCGATCAGATCCGCTTCTACCCGGTGAGCGCCGAGGAACTGCTGCGCATCCGTCGGGACTTCCCGCTCGGGCGCTTCGATTTGAACATCGAACACAGTCAGTTGAACCTCGCGGATTACCAGGCCTTCTTGACGAAAGAGGCCGATACCATCGCGGCGTTTCGCGATCAGCAAAAAGGCGCGTTCAACGCCGAACGCGAGCGCTGGATCGCCAGCGGCCAGGCGCATTTCGACAGCGAGGAACCGGCCCCCGAAGCCACCGAAGACGCACCACTCGCCAGCAATGAAATGAGCGTCGACAGCCACATCGCCGGCAACCTCTGGCAGGTTCAGGTCCAGACCGGAAGCCGGGTCGCCGCCGGTGATGTGCTGGTGATTCTGGAGTCGATGAAGATGGAAATTCCGCTGCTCGCGCCCATGGCCGGCGTGGTGCGCGAGGTCCGCGTGCAACCGGGTTCGGCGGTGCGCGCCGGACAGCGCGTCGTGGTGCTGGAACTCGACTGAACCCATTTTGAAAAAGGAATGACGCCATGAATATCAATCTGCAACTCGACGCCCTGCGCAGCGCTTATCGCGTCGGCAACATCACGCCCCGTCAATTGCTGCTGGGCCTGCGTGACAAAGCCGCAGCGCTGAACCCGGATTATCACCTGTTCATCCACTTGCTCAGTGTCGAGGAACTGGAACCGTACCTCGCCGCGCTCGACGGTGGCGACCTCGACAGCCTGCCGCTGTACGGCGTGCCCTTCGCGATCAAGGACAACATCGACCTGGCGGGCATTCCCACCACCGCCGCGTGCCCGGCGTTTGCCTATGTGCCGCAGCGTTCGGCGACCATCGTCGAGCAGTTGCTGGCGCTGGGCGCGATTCCGCTGGGCAAGACCAATCTGGATCAGTTCGCGACCGGGTTGAACGGCAGCCGCTCGCCGTATGGCGCGTGCCCGAACAGCGTATTGCCGGAGTATCCGTCGGGCGGTTCCAGCGCCGGCTCGTCGCTGGCGGTGGCGCTGGGCGTGGCGAGTTTTTCGTTGGGTACGGACACGGCAGGATCGGGACGTGTGCCGGCGGCGTTGAATAATCTGGTGGGATTGAAAGCCACCAAAGGGCTTATCTCCACGGCGGGTGTGGTGCCGGCCTGTCGCACGCTCGATTGCGTGACGACGTTCACCGCAACGGCTCGGGAGGCCAGCCAGTTGCTGGCGCTGACCGCGCACCTCGATCCGCGAGATGAATACAGCCGCAGCAACCCGATGTGGAATGACGGGTCGGCGTTCGGTACGCCGCGTCCGTTCCGTTTCGGCGTCCCGCGTGCGCAGGACCTGGAATTCTTCGGCTGCCCTGAAAGCCCGCTGTTGTTCGGTGATGCCATTGATCGGCTCAAGGCGCTGGGCGGTACAGCTGTGGAACTGGATCTGTCGCCTTTCCTCGAAGCGGCGCGTTTGCTCTATGAAGGCCCGTGGGTGGCCGAGCGTTACAGCGTGGCCGGCGAGTTGATGGAGCAGAATCCCGAAGCCGTTTTGCCGGTGATTCGCGCGGTGCTGGCCAAGGCGCCGGCGGTGACGGGCGTGCAGGCGTTCCGTGCCCAATATCGGCTGCAAGCCTTGAAGGCGTTGTGCGACAAGGCGCTGGAAAATCTTGATTGTGTCGTCACGCCCACCATCGGCCGCCCCGTCACATCGGCGGAACTGGACGCCGAACCGGTCCTGCGCAATTCGGAACTGGGTTACTACACCAACTTCATGAACCTGCTCGATTACGCGGCCGTCGCCGTGCCCAGCGGCTTCATGGGCAATGGTTTGCCCTGGGGTGTGACCGTGTTTGGCCGGGCGTTTACCGATCAGTATTTGTTGGGAGTGGCGGATGCCTTGCAGCGCCGCTCGGCTGAGCCTGCACCGACGACTGTCGCTCGCCATGATCGCGCACGACTGGTGGTCTGTGGCGCGCATCTGGATGGGTTGGCGTTGAACTGGCAACTGAAGCGACGCGGGGCTCGGTTGGTTGAGACGACTTACAGTTCGCCGGATTATCAGCTGTATGCGTTGGCCGGCGGTCCGCCGTTTCGTCCGGGGATGGTGCGGGTGAAGGATGGCGGCGTGGCGATTGCGGTGGAGGTTTGGGAATTGCCGAGCAGTGAACTGGGCTCTTTTCTGACGGGGATTCCTGCGCCGCTGGGGTTGGGCAAGGTGCAACTGGCGGACGGGCGCTGGGAGAGCGGGTTTATCTGTGAAGCGTATGGGTTGGAGGGGGCAGCCAATATCAGCCATTTAGGCGGATGGCGTGCTTACCTCGCCAAATGATTGTTCCCACGCTCTGAGTGGAAATGCCGCCCGGGACGCTCCGCGTCCCATCGCAAGCGTCACAGGATGCATTCCCACGCGGAGCGTGGGAATGATCAAGCTCCCGCAGGAGGCGTGTGTGGACAATCATTCGCGCTGCACATAGAGCAGTTATTTTTCCCGCAGTGCCATTAGAATGCCTGCCATTGGGTCACTGCCGACGGAATCGCCATGCCGCTTCACTCGCCGCTGTATTCGCAACGTTCGTTGGTCCTGACGCTTATCGCGTTGTTGGGCGCAGGCTTTCTCGCGACCTCTTTGCTCAGTTACTACGCCTCGCGAGCCTCCATCCGTGACAGCATCGTCAACACCGAGCTGCCGCTGACCTCGGACACGGTCTACTCGGAAATCCAGAAAGACCTTGTCAGACCGATCCTGATTTCCTCGATGATGTCCCGCGACACCTTCATGCGTGACTGGGTGGTCAACGGCGAGCAAGACGCCGAGAAAATAACTCGCTACCTCAACGAGGTCATGACCCACTACGGCGCCTACACGGCATTTTTTGTCTCCAACACCAGCCTCACCTACTACCACGCCAAAGGCGTGCTCAAACAGGTCAAGTCCACGGAACCTCGCGATGCCTGGTATTTCCGTGTCCGCGACATGGCCGATCCCTACGAGATCAATGTCGACCCGGACCTCGCCAACAAGGACAACCTGACCTTCTTCATCAACTACAAGGTTTATGACTACAACAACCGTTTCATCGGCGCTGCCGGCGTTGGCCTGACGGTCGATGCGGTGATCAAGCTGATCGACAAATACCAACAGCGTTACCAGCGCAGCGTGTATTTCGTCGACAACTTCGGCCGCCTGGTGCTGACGGGCGCCGAGGGTGGCCCGCAAGGCGCGCACATCGGCCAGAAGCTCGGCGACCTCGATTACATGAAGGACCTGGTCAGCCAGCTGCCAAAACCTCACAGCGGCAGCTACGAATATTCCGTCCAGGGCCAGGGCCATTTCCTCAACGTGCGGTTCATTCCCGAGCTGAACTGGTACCTGTTTGTCGACAAGCGCGAGGACGGCGCCCTCAGTGAAATCCGCCAGTCGCTGTACCTCAATCTGCTGATTTGTCTGCTTGTCACGCTGATCGTGCTGTTGCTGCTCAACCGTGTGATCAAGCGCTACCAAGGCAAGATCCAGGCACAATCGACGCTCGACAGCCTGACCGAACTGCCGAATCGTCGTGGCTTCGACCTGCTGGCGGCGCAGGCCATGCTCGAAGCCCGGCGCGAGCCCAAGCCGCTGACTGCGATGTTGTTGGACCTGGATCATTTCAAGGCTTTGAACGACACCTACGGTCACCTGGCCGGCGATCAGGTGCTGATCGGTTTCGCGCGGGATCTGGAGAGTTGCCTGCGGCACTCCGACATCGTCTGCCGCTGGGGTGGCGAAGAGTTCATCGTGCTGCTCAAGGACACCGACGGTGAGACCGGTCTGATGATCGCCGAGAAAATTCGTCAACATGTCGAACAACAGCGTTATGCCTACGACGGCAAGGAACTGCAGTTGACCGTCAGCATCGGCCTCACCACCTTGCAAGTCGATGAAACCTTGCACACCCTGCTCTCCCGGGCCGATCATGCGATGTACCGGGCCAAACAGGCCGGCCGTAACCGAACCTGCGTGGAATTGCCTCACTCCAGCTATGAATAGTCCTGCATGAACAAGCCAGACCAATGCCCCGCCTGCGGCGCCGCCAACGCCTGCACCCTGGCCGACCCGCGCACCGTCGATCAGGCGTGCTGGTGCTTTGGCGTCAGTATCGACCCCGCTGTGCTTGAAGCGCTGCCAGCCGAACTGCGCGACAAATCCTGCCTGTGCCCGCGCTGCGTCGAGGTCGAGGCGCAGTTGTAAGCAGCCGCCGGGCCGATCACGTAAGATACGCGGCCCTTTTCCAACCGATCCCCAGCCATGCGCGTTGACCGTTTCCTCAGCAACCTGCCGCGCTTCAACCGTAAGCAGGTACGCCTGTTGCTGGTGGAAAAGCGCGTTCAGGTTGACGGAAAAATCGTCAGCGACCCGCATGCCGAAGTGCTCGAGTTCAGCCGTGTCGAGGTCGACGGGGAAGTCCTGCAAGTCGGCAAGCCCGCACGCTACTTCATGCTGCACAAACCGCCCGGCTGCGTCAGCGCCACCCGCGACCCGGAGCATCCGACCGTACTCGACCTGATCCATGAGCCGGACAGCGATGACCTGCACATCGCCGGTCGCCTGGATTTCAACACCACCGGCCTGATGCTGATCACCAACGACGGCAGCTGGTCGCGGCGCCTGACTCAGCCGCAGACCAAACTGCCGAAGGTCTATTACGTCGAGACCGAGCAGGAGATTGGCCCGCAATACGCATTGAAATTTGCCGAGGGTCTGTACTTCGCGTTCGAAGACCTCACCACGCAACCGGCCGAGCTGATCGTACTCGGGCCGAAAGCGGCGCGACTGAGCATCGTCGAGGGCCGGTACCATCAGGTGAAGCGGATGTTCGGCCACTTCGACAACAAAGTGCTGCGCCTGCACCGCGAAAGCATGGGCCCGCTGGTGCTCGATAATGCGCTGAAACCGGGCGAGTACCGAGCACTGCGCACCGAAGAGATCCATTTGATCTAAGCAGCCTACCGCTCAGCAGAAGTTGTCGAACAATTTACGAATGACACTTGCGCGATGACGTGACCCCTGCTTGAATCAGGACGTCGGCCGAAATGTGACCGACGAGTCACAACATACTTCTAAGAAACTTTTTGCCGGTTAGAGAACCCTCAGGTTCCGCCTCAGACCGGCAGACTGCCCGCCAATAACAATACCCGTCGACCGGACTGCACTGGATCGACATGGGCCTCCAAATTCAAGGCGTATGCCTACCTGTCACAAAGCTCGTGCAATCTCATTTGCGCGCATACCCGCTTGCTTGGAGTCTTATGACATGAGGCCAGAAATCGCTGTGCTGGATATACAGGGTCAGTATCGGGTTTACACGGAGTTCTATCGCGCAGACGCCGCAGAGAAGACCATAATTCTGGTCAACGGCTCGATGGCCACGACTGCGTCGTTTGCACAAACCGTGAAAAACCTTCACCCGCAGTTCAATGTGGTCTGCTACGACCAGCCCTACGCGGGCAAGTCAAAAGCCCACAACCTGCATGAGAAATTGCTGACCAAGGAAGTCGAAGGGCAGATCCTCCTGGAGCTGATCGACCACTTCGCCGCCGAACACGTGCTGTCGTTTTCCTGGGGTGGCGCCGCGACCCTGGTTGCCCTGGCCCAACAGCCACGACGCATCGAAAAAGCCGTGATCAGCTCGTTCTCCCCGGAGATCAACGCGCACATGCTCGATTACCTCGAGCGCGGCATCGATTACCTCGGCAGTCGGGATGGGGATCGGGTCGGCAACCTGGTGAACAGCACCATCGGCAAACACCTGCCGACGTTGTTCAAGCGTTTCAACTATCGCCACGTCAGCTCGCTCGCCGAGCATGAATACGGGCAGATGCACTTCCACATCAGCGACCTGCTCCATAGCGACCGCCAGTGCTTTCTCAAAGCGGCAGAGAAAATCAACGTGCCAGTGCTGTTCATGAACGGCGAATGGGACGAATACACCGCCGCCGATGGCGCCCGGTTGTTCGCCAACCACGTGCAAAACGCCACCTTCAGCACCCTGCAGGCCACCGGCCACTTTCTCGACATGGAACACAAAGCCGCCTGCCGAGACAGCCGAGACGCACTGATGGGCTTCCTGAAACCGGCGCAACACACCAGCCGACCGCGTTACCACTACGTCCAGGACCAACATGCATTGGCCATCTGAAACAGCGTCATCGCGAGCAAGCTTCGCACTACAGTGTTGAACGCATTCCTGTAGGCGCGAGGCTTGCCCGCGAACGACCGTCACGTGGTCTGATGTCTTGTGTCACCTGCGCCAAAGCTATCCGGCGCAAAGAAAAACTTCATTTCCACGCGCACATCTGGTACAAAGTCAGCCGCTCTGAGCGGGTGTCGTATAATGGCATTACTCCAGCTTCCCAAGCTGATAACGAGGGTTCGATTCCCTTCACCCGCTCCACTATTTTCAAGGCCTCCAGCCTACCCCGCTACTCCAAGGTGTCTGTTAAGGTGTCTGTTACCGTATTCACGCGACTGACAACGAACAGAAACAGACACCTCCGTCATCTGCAGGCCATCGTCTACAACTGATCAAGCCTGGCCCTATAGCTCTGACTCTCCATCCCGCACCGCCCCCCACATTCAGTACCTTCCACAAAGAATAACAAAACGCGACTCCACACAATTCGAGCGAGCGATTCACTAGAATCCCCTACGGAAATTGCCAGGATCGCATCGATAGCAAAGCTGGCTTTGCGCCCTCCCAGCAGGGGCAGCCACCAACGACGGAGCGGTGTCCCGTATGGGTTCAGAGATAGCGCGGGTCAAGCAACGATCCGCAAGCAGGAAGCTGATCGAGGATTTGTACGAAGAGTCGCAACGGGCGTACGTGGTGCACTATTCGTGCGAATCGTTCTATGAGAACTCCACGGGAGGGTCCACCAGAGTTACGTCGATCGCTATTCGCAACCTTCAGTCGGCACAGACCAAGTCATGGTCGATTCACAAGGCAGCCGAACTTCAAGGATGCCTTGGCGAAATCAACGAAAACTTTCCTGCCCTGGAGAAAGCGATGCTTGAGGGATACTTCGATTTCCTTCGGCAAAACAGTGGGTGCCGATTCCTTCACTGGAACATGCGCGACGAAAATTACGGTTTCTTCGCCTTGGAGCACAGGTATCGAACGCTCGGAGGGACACCCTTCGAGCTTCAGGATGACCGGAAAGTAGATCTTGCTCGTATTCTGGTATCAATCTACGGTCGACAGTACGCCTCTCACACGTCTGAGTCGGGACGAAAAGGCAGGATTTTCAGCATCGTCGAACTCAACAAGATTGCGGACAAAGACGGGCTCACCGGCGCGCAGGAAGCTGAAGCTTTTGAGAAAGGTGAGTACTTGAAACTGCATCAATCCACACTCAGAAAGCTCGACATGTTCTGCAATATTTTCGAGCGAATGCATGCGAAGAACCTCAAGACGAGCGGAAGCTGGCTTGACGTAAACGGCATTCATCCGGTGTACATACTCGAACAGATAAAGACACACTGGTTAACCACATTGATCGTAGTCTCGGGCGGGCTGATAGGCGCGGGTGTCAAATACTGGGATGCCATCAAAGCGATCTTTGGTGGCGGACCCGGCGCCGCATAGATGTCCACGAAACAATTGTGAGTTTCACCGCACGGCGCCCCCCCTCTCCTGCGCTTTTCTCAGCCTAAACGAAAAAGCCCCGTAGCTTCTCAGCTACGGGGCTTTTCGATTAATGGCAGAGATAGGGATTCGAACCCACTCCAGCGCCCTTGCAGGCCGCTTAAGGCCTATAATTAGTGCATAGCCGCTCTTTGCCTTTGGCCCAATGCGGTCTATAACGGCCCAGAGTTTGCCCTAAATATGCCCTAAGCCAGGGCTCCCTAAATCCTGCCACATCAGATCTGGCCACTTCCCAAACTGTGTCGCACGTAGTTTTTTGGAGAGGAGCCCAAAAACGCCTTAGCTCAACGTTTTCATTAGACGCAGCCCTGAGCAACGCAATCCACTGCTCTGCGCTGCGCAAGGCCTCTTATGTTTAAAACCAGGTGAAACCGTTTTTTCACTGACCACCAGCTAGGCTGGAGTGTCCAGAGTCCTTACTTCCCAAGAATCGTTTAACAAGATTATCGTACTCATCATTAGTGATCCCCCTAATTGATCGATAGGCATAAATCTCGATATTGTCACCCATTAAAAATACCTTAGGGGTTCGCTCAACAGACATACCGATACCAGTCCCCTTTACCATATCTTCTTGAATAATCCCCAAAGTATATTGTTGATTAGGCTGCACATGTGCTTGAAAAGGTACCCCAACCAAAAATATCTCACATTGTTTAACAAGCGGAACAGGAGGACCATTAACGCTATCTATTTGGCCAAGTTGAATCAAGCGCTGATCGTAAGCGTTCTTTGTAATACCTGGAACTACCTGCCACAACTCGCCAAAAATAGCTTGATTTATTGTTTCACTTGAAGCAATGAGACAGAATTTTTTCGTTTCATTTTCCGGTAATGCGAGCCACTGAGCCAAGTGGACATAGCCGTCAATATACTTTTGATGTTTTGGCATCCAGCCTTCAAAACTGGCAAAAAGCGTGACACCAAACCTCTTATTTATTGGACTCATTGATAGAGAGGCAGCCAAAACCAAAAACATAGTAAAAAAGAAAGACGCCGCAACGCCAAATCGACGAGCCATCAGTATTGCTAATCCAGCTAGTGATGCGCCAAACATTGGCATAAGCAACATATAGTGGTGACGGGCGGGGCTTTGAACATACAAAAACAGTGCACAAGCTACAAAAGTCGAAACTAGAAGAATGAAAAATAGTCGCCGAGCCTTTCCTAGATAACATAGCAATCCGGCACCACCAGCACAAAGCAATGGTACAACAACACCAAACCACCTCATAAAAACACCAACATCATGCGCTGATGAAAATTTATAAGAAGCATACAAATTCGCATAATCATGCTGACCGAAGTCACGTGCCCACGCGAACAACACCCAACACAAAAACGGCAATACAGAAAACACGATCAGAACAACAGAGGCAATGGCACGAAAGAATATTATCTTACGAAATCCCCGCGAGAGCAGAATTTCTACTAGGACAAGAAAAAACAGGGAGAATGCTATTCCCACTGCAGCAAATACATACCAGCGCCGAAAAACAAACATAACACTGAGAATCACACCGAGACTGATACTAGATCGGAAAAGCTCTTTCGACACCAGCGAACGCTCAGTAGAAGAGTTCCGACTTACAACCGTATCAATCAAACTTGAAGCACACAATACCGCTCCAACAAATAAGGCAACTCCCCCTATATCAGGCATCAAATAAAGTGTGACATCAAAGTAGAGCGGAAGACCAAAAAACACTGCAAGACTAGCCAAAACCCAACCGCCACGTACGTATGTATCCGCGGCGACCGTGTTACCATCAATAAGCCTTTTTGCCAAATACGCAATCATAATATATGCTGGAACAGCATACAGCACAGTTATTGAAAGAGCATAAGTTATTCTGCTCGGATACCCCACGATCAAACTCAACAACGCTGGCAACACTGTTGGCAACATGGAATAATCTGCGGCATAAGTAGTCGAAAATACATTCGCAATCTGCGCCCAGGCACCAGAGCGAATAAGCTCGTACATCAACTCTGTTTTTGACCAGTAGTTCCTATAGTCCCAAAAATACACATAGGATGTGCTAAATTGAGACCAGTATGCTACAAGCGCAATACAAACCAGAACTAAAAAACCATAAAAATAAAGCTTAGAGAAAACAAGCTGACGACGAACTGCAGAACCTGAAAAAAAACTATTAAAATTAAGTATCAAAGACAGTAGTATAAGAAAAAAACCTACGCACACAAGCACAACCTTACCTACAACCTCTGCATACGCGTACCAATTTGAAACTCGAAACCCAACAATTGTAGAGTCATAGTTTGGTGTACTCCCTTCCGCCCCCCAACCCAAAGTAACCTTTATCGAAGCAATTCCCTCCTCCGCCTTTACAGTAGTTTTAATCCATCTATCCTTAAGAAACTCATCTTGTGATATTAAAAACCTCTTCGAATAGCTAATATTACCTTCGACATCGAAAGCGTTCAGCTCGACTGATATACCATCACTTTCGGTCGCTTTTCCATCCTCAAGAAAAAGAGCTGATTTCGGCTTTGTAAACAGAACACTTACTTCTTTCGGGCGAGATGAAAAATTAGCTACCAGAGAGTCCGGCACTACAGCTGCGCCGTACGCAGGATGCATATCGTAACCATACACTAACTGCCCCCAAAGGCTCACGACATTGGGTTTCATCCCCTCCGTTTTTGTGCCATCCGAATAGTAAACTTGGGCAGAGTCCGCAGACTGATCATCAACTCCGAAATTGGCGAGTAGTCCCAACCCAAGCAATAGCGTGAGACAAAGCAACCAATATTTTGCTACTCCCATTTGCCGTATCGTTTGACACATAAATAGTCCAGCCAAAAAGAATATGACCGCGACCAAAAAGGCTGAAAGCATCCTTATACTATAGGGCATTGACCCTAGTGCCTGATAAAATACAAAAGAGATCGGTGCGACAATCAACACACCTAACAACATAAACATCACCGCGCACTTCTTATTAATCATTTTCAAATCCCTTCACATCGTTCCAGTTGCCGCCTATGAACCTATCGAACATCGTTAATGATCAGCTTTATCATTAGCCCCCTTGGGCGAGAGGCTTGAAGAGAACACAAAAAAACGAGTCAAGCAATACATAGAAACTGTATAACATCCCGCCGCGACAAGCTGTGCCAACACAACTGGAAAGTTTGGCCACTTCATAAGAGCATGCAAAACTACAAAATTCAAAAAAAACGCAACAAAGAATGCGACTAAATACCTCACACTCTCCATCACAAATCCACCATTACTACGGAAAACTATCTTCTTGGACAATATAAAACCAAATACAAAGCCAACAGCATAGCCTGCTATATTTGCGACAAATGGCGAGACACCTGCCCACATCAAAGCAAAAATGATGGAAAACCCTATCAACGTATTGAACGCACCACTGCCAGCATAACGCTTTAAATAAATCGACTCAGCACGCCATTTAGACATAGCAGTTTTTCCTCGCAAAAAAGCATATAAGCAAACCACACCACTCCTACAAAACCAAAACCCTCAAAAACAAAGAGATCTAGCACAGTGAAGAACTGCTTTGCCCCTTACAAAGCCCCTCAAATATCTCGTTGTCGGCCATAACAAGACTTTTTGAAAAACCTCGAAATTCTGTAAGAGCCTGAAGAGGTTAATCTTCAGCCCCCATACAGAAGCCTATAAGTAAACTACTACAGACGTCATCCAGCGCGCCTTCCCCAAGTAGTACTACCTATAATAAATTGCTGCCGCCTATTGAGTTTCAAATAGGTTCGACCAAGATACTCACCTACCATACCAATACACAAAGTTTGTACCCCACCTATAAATAGGATCACTGCAATTAACGACGCCCATCCAGGTGGGTATTCTGGATGCAAAAACTTAGCTACCACAACGAAGACAACCATAACTAGACTTAGTGCAGCCAAAGCAAAGCCCATATACGTAGCAAATCTTAACGGGAGGATCGAAAAGCTAGTCGCCATCTTTAACCACAATGATAAAAGCCGACGAAGATTATAGTTACTTTCACCTTCATGGCGCGCTTGGTGAACAATATCAACCGATGTAATAGATTGAGTAACATCCAAAATCAACCCATCAATATAAGTGTAAGGCCCATCATACTTTATGATCTCGTCAACAATCTCACGTCGCATCGCTTTAAATGAAGATAGGTATAGCCCTTTAGGCTTACCCAACAACAATGTCGCAACATAATCATTGAAGCGACTACCAGCCTGCTTCCACCCTGCATGCTGTCTATTTAAATATTTCGTGTAGCACACGTCATGCCCTTCTTCAAGAGCACGCATAATATCTATTAATGCGCTCGGCGGATGCTGAAGATCATCATCCATAACAGCAACTATACGGCCGCGGACATGATTAAATCCTGCCATAATTGCATTATGCTGCCCCGCATTCTTCCGAAGATTGATACCTCGAATAAATTTATGGGTTTCAGCTAAGGATCGTATTACATCCCAGCTATTATCAGGGCCTGCGTCGTTTACGAGAATGAGTTCGAACGCATCTGAAAGCCCTTCGTTAACCATTACTTCCTGAACCTGCTGCACAAGCACCGGCAAAATAGAAGCACTTCGGTATACCGGCACAACAATCGAAAGCTTCAGAGTTTCATCTTTTAAATCCATAAGTTTCAACATTCCAGTTTTCGCCAGCCATCATTAGTTAATTCTAAAAACCACAAACCACTTCTTTCCGCGCTGAACCGGCACTCTCAGCAAGCCAAAAACAAACCTATCCTTCCTAGCCTTATAAAAAGCAACTCGCTTAATTTTGCTACTAGTTAAAAAGCACTTATTTTATTTTTTGCTAACAATTTTACTCACAAAAGATGTTTGGTTGGAAGCATTTTTCTGCTATCGCGTGTATCTCGGGATTCGTAACAGCTTCAACAGCAGAGAGCGCCTATCGACAGCGAGGCGTCTTATTTCACATCTGTAATATTGAAATTCGCAGTCAAAGCATTCCTGCGCCTCGAACGCTAGAACAATGCTCCCAGCTCCTCTGGCTGCCAATTCATGATCACCAACTCACCCCTAACCTCCGATTTTCCCTGGCGCTGGTTGCTGTTGCTGTAGCGAATATTCAATGTCTCGAAGTGGAAACCTCCGAACACACGGCGGATGTCCGGGTGATCGTTAATACTGACCATCACCTTACCTTTGCAGCGCCGCATGAAATCGGCCATTCGCTCGTAATTTTCGAACGGAAAATCTACGCCGTAGCCGGCGGTCTGCCAGTAAGGGGGATCCATGTAGTGGAAGGTGTGGGCACGGTCGTAGCGTTCGGCGCATTCCAGCCAGGGCAGGTTTTCGACGTACGTGCCGGACAGGCGCTGCCAAGCGGCCGAAAGGTTCTCCTCGATCCGCAGCAGGTTAATGGCCGGGCCGGTGGTGGCGGTACCGAACGTCTGCCCGGTGACCTTGCCGGCGAAGGCATGGTGCTGCAGGTAGAAAAATCGAGCGGCGCGCTGGATGTCGGTGAGGGTTTCGGGGCGGGTCATCTTCTGCCATTCGAACACCTGACGAGAGCTGAGCGCCCACTTGAACTGGCGCACAAATTCTTCAAGGTGGTTCTGCACGACGCGGTACAGCGTCACCAGGTCGCCATTGATGTCATTGAGGACTTCCACGGGCGCGGCCTGGGGTCGCATGAAGTACAGCGCGGCACCGCCGGCAAAGACTTCGACGTAGCATTCGTGTGGCGGAAAAAGCGGAATGAGGCGGTCGGCCAGGCGGCGTTTGCCGCCCATCCAAGGGATGATGGGTGTAGACATTGAGAGCAAGACCTTTACTGTATGGATAAACAGGTGCTAGGCTCGTCGCGCTTCGTGCACGGAGTATGAGCCTAGGCTGGACTTGCAGGGCCAATCTGCGAGGACGGCGGTCGGGCTGGATGTTGACGCATCCACTCCGACCGCTCTTTTTTCACTTCGGTGTTGAGACTTCTTTGGCGTAGGCCTGACAGGCCGCCAACGCGATCAATCCTTGGTCGCCGGCATCGGTGATGCCGATAATTCGTTGAGCATGCGCTGGGTCAAGTTGGGCTCTTGTGGCGCCATGAACCAGGCCGCTGGTTGAGGTGGGGGCTGGCACTGTGTCGTTGCCGGCGGTCGCGGTGGCATCGAGTAGGACTGACAGGCGCAGATCAGCAGTAGCAAGGCGGTCGCGCAGGCGAGCCTGGTTGGTTTGTGCATCACTCAGTTCCTTGTAGTGGGTTTGTTCACTGGCCGACAGCCGCTGCTCAAGGTCCCGGCGGTTGTCCTGTGCCGTGCGCAGCTGGTGAGCGGCGGCGTTGCCGATGGCGATCAGATCGTCCTTGTGCAGACCGGCCTGTTCGGCGAGTTGCTGGCCGTAGCGCCAGTCCTGAACCTTCCAGGCCGACGCGGCAGATCCGCCGGCCAATGCGGTCAGCAGCACGCCAACGGCCAACAGCCGGAACGGCGCGGGGATCAGGTCGACGACACGCATAGCACTGCCCTCGCCCGTTTCCACAGCTGCAGCCGATCCCCCAGGCCGTTGAGTCCACCGTTGATCTTGCGGGTGATCGCCTCGAACTCATCCCGATCCGCCAGGGCATTCAGTTCGCGCACCCACCAGAACCACGCGGCCGACTCGGCAGCCCATTGCGGCTGCTCGAGCAGCTCAGGAGTGCGCAACAAACGTTCGTCACCGAACAACGCTAGGCTGCAGCGCAGGTAGTTGCTATGGCCGGTCACCTGGATCAGGCCGCGACCGCGATAGCGCTGGCCATCGCCGTCAGCCTCTGGGGTGTTGCCCAGTTTCACGGCCAGATTGCCGGTGTCGTACTTGCTCAGGTACTGATCGCCCCCCAACTCACGGACGTACTGCAGCTGGCCCGACTCGTGTCCGAGCTGGGCCAGGAACGCCGCCTGACGTTTCGACGTATTGATTTGCCGATGCGCCATGGCCGCGTTTAAGGCGGATACAAAAACGCCCGCTTGGCGGCGGGCGTTGGGCATGATGCGTTGTAGCTGTTGCTCCGTAATGGACATACACACTCCTGACATAAAAAAACCGCACTCAGGCGGTGATGGGATGCGCTATTGCTTCTCGACGCTCACAACCTTGAGCGGCGGTTTAGCTTTCTTTTTCTTACCCTTGGATTTGCCCTGCTTGCCGGCATTGCACTCGACGGTGGTCGACCAGCCGGATTGGGTAAACACCTGCTCCACCGAATCCGCCAAGTACTCGCCATCAAGGCCGACCTTGAAGCCCTGGGCGTTAATCGGCCGCTCGGCAAAGATATCGGTCCGGCCGGGCATCTCGAAACGCACGTCAGCGGTCGAGCGATTGAACGCCGCCAAACGCGCCTTGGCGGCCGACTCGGCGGCGGTCTTGTTCGGGTAGATATGCCGATCGGTATGCACCGCCGGCAGGCCGGCCGGCAGGTCGTCATTGTCCAGGGACACCACCACCAGCTTTCCGGTTTTCTTGTCCTGATGCTTGGCCCCGACCGACTTGTGTGTGTTGCGATCGCCGAGGCTGAATTGCCAGCGACTCACGTCGCTGCGCGTCAGGGTGATCGCGCCGAAGGCCTTGCCGCTGGCGGTCTGCCCGCCCTGACGCGGCATCACCAACAACTTGCCGTCCGCCACCTTGGCCGTACAGTCGTATTGCTTAGCCAGGCGCGTGATGAAATTGAAGTCCGATTCATTGAGCTGGTCCGCCCGGGCGACCTTCGTCGACACCGGACACCCCGGCGCCCAACCGTTACGCGCGGCGATATCGCCGACGATCTTCGACAATGGCACGCCCTCCCAGCTCCCGCTGCGGATGGTCT
Organism: Pseudomonas sp. PS02303; assembly: GCF_029959925.1. Taxonomy (NCBI): domain Bacteria; kingdom Pseudomonadati; phylum Pseudomonadota; class Gammaproteobacteria; order Pseudomonadales; family Pseudomonadaceae; genus Pseudomonas; species Pseudomonas sp. PS02303. Next base: position 35,079 of record NZ_JASCOM010000028.1, on the reverse strand, counting down.
TGCCACTGCCGCGCATGTCGCTGGCCTTGCCCTTGATCACGATCGTATCCGGCGGGCCGGACACCGTGACCTCGTCGACCACGTAGCGGCCCAGGCGAGCCAGCCCCGTCTCGGCATAGCCAAGATAGACCTCGATCCCGATGCCGCGCCGAGGCAAGGTCACCAGCCCGTCGCGGTCATCAATGCGCAGTTCGAACGTGTCCGAATCCATGCCCGGCTTGTCGGTGGTGCTGAGCTGAATCAGCCGATCGTTGATCAGGCCGGTGATGTCGGCGCCATCGGCCACGATGCGAAACATGGGGGTCATGGATTTTTTCCAAAAGAAAACCCGCACAAGGCGGGCTAAAGGTGGGAGTGAGCGTTACGCGTAACGAACTGATTCGCCGGCAGGCGCGCCGGACGGCGTCAGTCCCACAGCGTGACTTGCTCCTGGGCGGGGGCCGCCAGATCCGGCAACAGGATCACCACGCCGTCGCGGTACGGTTGCGGCTCATCGGCCAGCCCCTGATTGGCATCAAGGACCGCCTCCACGCTGCCGCTGAGGTGGCCATAGAAGTTATGGCAGATGGTGTCCAGCAGATCCCCGTCAGACGTTCTGCATGTCGTCGCCATAGCGCACAAACTCCAGAGTGAACCCTTGTTTACGCGGAATGCCGCCCTGCATCAGCGCGCTTTGTTCTTCGTCGACGCTTTTCAGGCACCAGGTGCCGAGCGCGTCGCCGTAGCCCGTGGTCAGGGTCAGCGGCTTGAGCTGGGCGCCGAGCGCGCGCAGCGTGTCGAGCTGCTTCAGGCCGCCCTTGAACCCGGGGAAAATCGCGCCCTTGAGCGTGATCTTTTCGTCGCCCATGCCGACACCTTGTTGCGCCGGGCGACGCGACAGGCGCTCTTGGGAGGCCCAGCGGAATTCGGTCGAGCGGCGCAGCTCATCAAAGGCCGCCGTGTCGAGATTGAAAAAATACGGCGGGGCCTTGGGGTCTTGCGGCTGGATGATCAGCAGGTGCGGAAACGGCTTCACCGCCTCCGGCGCCGGCGTCTGGTCCGTGGCAAAGGCCCCCGTGGGCACGATGTTGGCCAGCGACGGACTGACCTTGCCGGCGATCTTGTTGATCGCCGTCGCCGCCTTGCCCGCCTGTTCCTTCAGCACCCCCATACGCTCATCAATCTGCGACAGCGCCCGGGTGGCCGTGCCGTACATGGCCACCACTTTTCCAACCTGGGCCTGAGCCGCATTCACCCCGCGCATGACGCGCTGAAGCTTGGCCCCGATCGCCGGCCCGACGAAGGGCAAGCCCTCCAGCTCGGACGCCGCGCCGGTGATTTCCCCGATCGCCCCATTCACCGGCCCCAACATGCCGTCCAGGCTGCGCCGGCCGGTTTCCCCAGCCGTGGCCAGAAACTTCATTCCCGACTGTAACTGCTGCAATGCAGTCTTGTTTTGATCAGACATAGGCCCTCCCGATTAAACGTGCGGCGCGTCAAAGAGCTGAGCGCTTCCCACCTGCTTGGCCATGTCGCGATAGTACTGATCGAGCTGCGGCTTGATCTGCGCAAAAAGCTGATTGCCATCCTTCACGTCGCCGTTGACCGTCAGCGAAAACGGCGCCTGAATCGCCACATTGGACTCGACTTTGGGCGCCTCCGCTTTCGCCGCCATCGGCTTGACCAAGGCCCCCGCCGCCGCGTCCGCGCTGGCCGGCGGCAACATCATGGCTTTGGCCGCTTGCCCCGGTTGCGGCGCCGGATCTTCCAAGCCCGAACGAATGACTTTCGGTCGACGCAACTCAGAGCCCGGAAAGCGCACCTTGTTGGCAAAGTGCGGCATCAGCATGGCGTCTTTCGAGTCGAGGTCGCGCGGGTCATACGACACCGGCGGCGCGGCCGGCATGATCGGCGCAGCGGCCGTCGTCGCGGCGACACTCGCCCCCGGGCCGGCGCCGGGATTGGCCAGCATCAGCGGCCCGGTGGTCGCCGGGGCGAACGACTGGGCAATCCCGCCCAGCACCGGCGGGATGTCCTTGCCGGCATTGGCCATCATCAGCGGCCCCGCCGCCGGCAGGCGCTTCAGCTCGTCGGGCGTGCCAAACGCCGCCTTGCCCAGATAGCCCCCCAAAACGTCGCCGCCCATGTTGCCGAGGACACCGCCGACAAGGCCGCCAATCGCCGTACCAATGACCGGCAATAGCAGGGTGCCCAACGCGGCGCCCGCAGCAGCCCCGGACAACGTACCCGCCAAGCCCCCAGCGGCCGCGCCGTAGCCTTCGGCCTTTTCGTCCTGCGTCACCGCGTTGTCGTAGGTGTCCTTGGCCTTCAGACCCGCCTCAACGACCGCAAAGATGGCCGGCCCCTTGACCCCCGAGGCCACGGTTCGACCGACGCCACTCACCGCCCGCCCGACCGAACCGGCAGCGCCGGCCGTGCTGGCCGCCTTGGCCGTGTTTGCGGCGGTCGAGGCGACACCGCCCAACTTGCCGCCTTTACCACCCCGGCGGCCCTTCCTGCCCTTCTTGTCGCGCTTGCCGTCGTCGTCCAGATCGCCGGCATCCAGACCACCACCCCCGCCGCCACCGCCACCGCCACCGCCCACCACAATGACTTTTTGCGGGATGTTCGGGTTACCCATCAGCGAACCGCGCCCGATGTTGAGCAAGCCCTTGGCGATCTTGAAGGTACTCATGGCGCTCTGAAAGGCGATCACCGCCGCCACGGCCGCGCCGATCCCGGTCACCAGCTTGGGCGATTCGTCAGACAGTTTGCTCAGGCCTTGGGTGACGTAGGTCAGCCCGTCCGCCACGGCATCGGTGACCGGGCGAAACGCGTCGCCGATCGCGCGCATGGCGTCGTCCGCGCCCTGGGCCATTTCCGCCCACTTCTGCGCCGACGATTGCCGGCGTTCCTCCAGGTTCTTGTCCAAGATCCCGGTGGCGTTGGCCGAGTCCTTTTTCAGACTGGCGTACAGCTCCTTGTTTTGCATGAACGCCGTCAAGGCGCCCTTGACCTGCATGTCGGCGAACAGATCACCGGTGCGCAAGGCTTGCTCCAGGGACGCGATCATGGCCTTGGCCTTTTCCGGGTCGGCCTCCTTGCTGATCTTGGCCGTGGCTTCGGCCATGGCGGCGGCCTTCTTCGGATCGGTCGCGGCGATGTACTTTTGCGCCAGTTCAAAGCTGGATTCCAGAGTGGATTTACCATTCTGCAGCCCGGTATTCATCGACGCCTGATAGTCAATGCCCACGTCTTTGTAGGCCTTTACCGTATCCCCCGAGCCGATCTTTTCCATCCAGTTTTTGAGGTTGTTGGCCGCCTCATCGGAGCCGCCGGCAGTCTTCATTTGCACCTGAAGCATGGCGCCCAGTTGCGACACCGAGTCCATGCCGGTGATGCCCAGCTTGCCCATCCCCGCCAGCAACTCGGGGAACCAACGCGCCATGTCGGCCGCCTCAAAACTGCCCGCCTGCCCTTGGTAGGCGATCGCCTCCAGGGCCTTTTGCATCATGGCCGGGTCGGTGATCTTGGCGTTCTGCCCCAGGGCGTTGATCATGCGCGCCGTTTCGCCGCCGTCGGATCCCTGCCCCACGGCGAACTTGGCGGCGGTCGGGGCGTATTGCAGGGCCTTGTCCAGCTCCATACCGGCGCCCACCAGGGCGTTGACCACCTCGGCCACCTGATTGCGTGCCATGCCCGTATCGCGCGACGTGTCGACGATCTTTTTCGACAGCTGCGCTTCTTCGGGTTTGTTGGCAATGTTCGACTTGATCGCGATGTCACGGATGATCGCGCCATAGTCCGCGCTGACCTTGGTCGGAATGGCCATCGCCGCCGTGGCGGCCACCGCTTGGCCGACACTGCTTTTGAGTTTCTGCTTGCCTTCGTCGAGTTGCTGGTGACCTTTGGCCTTTAGCTCGGCCTTGTTCGCCGCCTGCCCCATGGCCGCATAGGCCTTGGTCAGATTGCGCACTTCCACGCCTTCTTTCTTCAGGCTGTTCAGGTTGCTTTCGAGTTGCTTTTGCAACGCCGAGGCACCCTTCTCGCCCGCCATGTGCGCCCGGCGCCATTCGTCGCGCAGGCGCATGGTGTCGCCAATGGTCTTTTCCAGCACCCGGGCTTTTTTGCCTTCCGTCTCCAGGCGCTTGATGCGACTGGTGACGTCCTTGAACGCCGAGCCCACCGTGGAGCTGACCGCCCCGCCAATGACCAGACCGAGCGCGAGTTTGTTCGCCATGTGCGTGCCCTATACGTCGGGGAGTTCAAAGGCGGCTCAATCCGTGAGCCACCACAGCATCTGATCGAAGGGCAGCGACTCAATCTCGGCCGCCGAGAACCCAGTCTCTTTGGCCAAGCGTTGAGCCGTGCCCTGGAGCGTGACGGTGTTAAACGTCGTCTTCTTCGACCAGGCGAAAATAGCCCGCCGAAAGACGGTTGTAGTCCTTGTATTTCAAGGTCAGCAGGTCCGCTTCGGTCAGTCCGGTCATGCTGCCAAACAACGACAGTTCCTGTTTTTCATAGTCACCGTTGCCGGCGACCTTGGACGCGCGCCAGTCCTTGACGCTGGGCGCGCGCATGGTCACCACGTCGGTCAACACATTGCTGATCAGGGTTGGATATTTGAGCGTTACGGTCACACCCTCATCGCTCAGCTTCAGCCACTTCGGCAAGGACGGCGCGGTGGTGTCTTGGGTTGCTTGAGTCATGTTCTTTGAGTCCTTAGAGGCCGAGGGCCGAACGTTCTGCCGCCAGTTGATCGACACCGTCGACCACCTGAATCATGTTGAGTGGGTCGATTTCGTACATCACGCGACCGTCGATTTCGAGCTTGTAATAAATGCCCTTGATCGCATGCTTGATTTCCGCCTTGTCGCCCGGCTTCCAGTCGCCCATGTCGACCTCTTTGATACCGCCGCGCAGGGTGACCACTACCGGCGTGATCGCACCCCTGAGGCCCTTGAAGGCGCCTCGAAACACGATGGTGCAAGCGGTCTGATCGGCCAGCCCGAAGTACTTCAGCGATTCACGGCGCACGCCGTTGGTGGTGAACGCCGCTTCCAGCTTTTCCAGGCCCATGCCCATTTCGATCGGGGCAGACATGCCGCCCCCCTGATAGTCGTCGGTCTTTTGCGTCAGCTTGGGCAGCGACAGGGTGGGCACGTCGCCGGCGAAACTCACACCGTCGACAAACGCGTTCATGTTGGAGAGAACTTGAGGAATCATTGAGCGGCCCCCTTAGGCGGTTTCAAGAACTTCGGTCAGCCATTCGTTGGTGACTTCAATGAGGAAATTCGGGTTTTCTGCCGGCGGCACGTCGGTGAAGCGGATGCGCCAGTAAATTTTGCCCTGCTCGATTTGGCTGGCCGTGTTCATCTCCTTGTCCGCATAGACTTCGAAGTTGATCACCGCGCCGGCGTTCTTCTGGTCGCGCATGAATGCCTGAAGGCCTTCGGTCACGTCCTGCACGTAGGTCTTGGTGATCGAGCGATCGACCGCCCATTTGTGCCCGGCCTGGATCGCATCCATGAGGATGTCGCAGGTGCGCACCCGGGTGACGAACGCCCATTTCGGATCGCTGGACAGCGTGCGGTTGCCCCACAGGCGATAACCGCCGTCACGCAAAATCGTGGCGATGTTCGCGTTATTCAGCAGGTTCGCCCGGCAGGTTTCGTCACCGTCCAAGTACTCGATCGGGCGCGTGGTGCCGGTGATGCCGACAAACTCTTTGTTCGACGGCGACGCCCAGTAGCCGTAATTGGCATCGGTCCAGGCGAACAGACCCGCCACCCACGCCGAACCCGGCGCGTCGACCGCGGCACTGGTGACGGTGTCCCAATACTTGACGCCGGGGTCGACCAGATACAGACGCTTGCTGCCGAACTCCAGGGCGTAGGCCATGGCCGCCTCATCGGTGGTGTTCGGGCCGTCGATAATCGCGATCGCGCGCAACTTGCCGGCCAGCGCATCCATGGCCGTGGCCACCGCTTGCGTCGAGGAATGTCCCGGGGCGATCAGCAGCTTGGGCTGGGCGTTGTGCTTGCTCTTGCCGTCCAGCAGCGCTTGCAGGCCGGTACGCTGGCCATCGGCCAGAACGCCACCAATGATGGCGGACGTTTGCAACGCCTCGTCAGCGAGCTTAGGCACGCCGATGGCGACGATCACCGCCTTGGCGCGCACGTAGATCGCCTGGGCGGCCTTGGTGATTGCCGAGTCAGGGCCGAACGCGGCAATGGCTTCGCGTTCGGACGTGAGCAACACCAGCTCGCCGGCCAGGGCCTTGCCGCCGCCCAGCAGTCCCGGGGTGAAGGTGCCGCACAGACCAATGATCGACGACGACGGCAGCGAGATGGTGCGCGCACCGGTGTCGATCAGCGTGGTGGTGACGCCGTGGAAAAATCCAGTAGCCATTTATCAATCTCCAGAAACGAAAAAACCCCGCATAAGCGAGGCTGTTCAGGGTGTTCGTGTTACGCGTAACGGAAAAGAAAACGCCCCGTCAGTGCGGGGCGTTTATTGCGGCAGCGTTGAAAGCCATTCTGGCACTGAGGGTCGGTGCTCACTCAGGGGAAATTCGCCAGCTTCTGGCCAGTTGCGCAATAACCGGCGGTACGCCTGCAACTCTGCGTATTGCTCAAGGGTTAGCGTGGTTGGCGAACCTTCCTCCACCTCGTCACGGTGACGAGTCACTATCCCGTCAGTTGTCGTCAACTGCACCGACCGCCAATAACGCTCGATTTCGGCCAGCTCATCCGGCGACTGCGCAAAGGCATCCATCAGCACCGGTAATCCGTCCGGCCCACAGACCAAACGTCTGCCGTTACTGACTTGTGCAAGAAGCGCATCCCGCTCTTCTGCTGCGAACTCATGGGCGTCCTCAGGAATGAACGTAGAAACCCGGTCATCGTAAAAGTAGCCAGTTCCTGGGCTATAGAAAACAGTCATGCTCTACCCCTCACTCTCCAAAAGAAAGACGCCGCCGATCCGTACAAGTTGCGCACAGTGATGGTCCCCAACGTGCTGTTTCTTGCCTGTAAGACTGGAGCTTGGCCGACGGCGATGGAGTTGTAAAAATCGGCAAATGTCAGCTCGATATGGGTCGGCGCCGCTAGCATCGCCACCGGCAGCGTAACCACCACATCCGCCCCAGATGGCGCAGCCAAATAGACCCCCCATTGCTCGATGTCACCGCCAGTCAGCCTTTGATAGCAATTAGGCCCAGGTAACGATGAGGCAAACTCATTGGAGTACTTGAGTATGGAAAGTCCTTCCTCAAGGACAAACTGGGCGTTCCCAGTTGCGAGCACCGCGTTGGATACCGTCTGAATAGTGAAGCTTGTAAGCGTCTTTGAGAACGCCACGATAACGTCAGCGCCTTGACGAACTGCCGTTACATCAGCAGGTGATGTGCTGTGGATGTAAAACTTTGAACCGACAGGACACGACGAAAACGCTGGCAACGTTAGTGTCCCCGTCCCGCTAAGCACAATCCTGGTACCCGCCATCTCGGGAGTTATTGTCGCGGGCAAGGTGAGGCTTGTCTGGGCAGCAAAGTTACCCTGTGCGCGCCGTACAAATTCGGTAGTCGCCAGCAACTTGCTGCTGTCGAACTGGATAGCCGTGGGGGCCGTTGGGGTGCCCAGCAAGGCCGGGGAGTTGATCGGCGCAAACCCTTGAGTCACGTTCTGGAACGTCAGGGCCGTAGTGCCCAGGACAATCACCCCATCAGTGATCAACTGCCAACGGGTGTCGGCCTGCGTGGTGCCCTGCTCGACCGATACCAGCAGCGCCGAGGTCACTTCGGCATTGGTGTCGGCATCCAGCGCGCGCACCCAAGCAGGCGCGCCGGCAATGTAAATGCCGTTGTCCTTGGCCACGGTCTGGTTTTTCACCAACACCCGGTCGCCTGCCAACAACGTGACACCGTCGATAACCTGAAGACCCGCTAGTGCGATGTTGGCCGTGGTGGCCACCCGCACCGACTGCTTGCTGTCGAGCTTGTACAGCTCTTCCATGATCCGCGTATCGACATATTCGCGGGTCGCCAGCACCACCGCCGGGTCAATCTTGAGCGTGATGTTGCCGGTGCTGGATACGATGAAATTCATCCGCACCACTTGCGTGCGGCCGGAACCTTGCGACAGCACCGGCTTGAAGCTCGGCGCGCAGTTGGCCACCGCCACCAGATCGCCGTCCGCGTCATACAGCCCGATTTCGCGAATCCAGAAACCACCCTCATCGGCCGGAATGACTTGCTCGGCAATGATCACCGCCGGGTTGACCGGATCAATCTTGAGCTGATTGAGCGGACGGCGGCGCCATTCGCGGATCAGTTGGGTTTGCGTTGCGCTCGGAATCGGGTCGGTCAGGTTGGCATCACCCACGCCCATTTCCGTAAGCTTCCAGGGAATGCCGAGTGCGTCGGCGTTCGCCTGCTTGGCCATCCCCACGTTCGTGAGGATCGCAAAAAACTGCGAATTCGCATCAATCATAATAAACGTCCAGGGTGTCTATGGAGTGTTCGCGGCCGACTACGCCGACGGTTCCGGTGACCTCGATGTCACGCATGACCGGCGGATATACGTCGATTTCGTCGCCGTCATACACGGCGACACTGATGTCTAAAACGCCTTGGGTTTCCAGGCTGATCGCCAACCCGGTCAGGTGCCGCGTGACGGGTTTCGCGTCGTCGATCAGGCGTTCCAGCTCCTGATACATTTCCTCGGTGATCCCGGTGTCCAGCACGCCGACCTTCAGCGCAAAGGTGCCCGGCGGGCCTTCCGGCACCGCGTTAAACCACTCGACGATTTCAATCAGGTAACCCAAGGGCTCGACCACCCGGCGCAACGCGCCGATGGTCCCCTTGTGGGCATGGATGTAATAAGACGCCTTGATGGCCGCGCGCTTGGTCGCCTCGGTCCACCCGGGATCCCAGCGATCGACCGACCACGCCCACGCCAAATGCGGCAGCAGATGCACCGGGCAGGTATCGGCGTTGTACAGGGTGCGCAACGGGACAATGGTTCGCTCATAAAACGCCGCCTCCAGGGCGCGCTCCAGTTGCGTGCTATTGCTCGGCAGCAGGCTTTTCATGATGCCCCCGCCAGCTTCACGTCATAGTCCACGCAATACGCCGCCTGCGCCTTGGTCGGCGCCAGATCCGACCAGCCGACCAGCTCAACCCGGGCCACGCCGGCAACGTGCAATTGCGCGTCGACCGCCGAGCGCGCCACCTCGACCCCCAAGCGCTTGCGCGGATTGATCCACGCCGCCAAGCGTCGGTTGGCTTCGGCCAAACTGGCATCCCCTTCAGGCCCCACGCCGGCCATGTGCAAAATGGCGTCAATGCGATAATCAATAATCTGCGCACTCTGCACCGTCACCCGATCGCACACCGGCCGCACGTCTTCGTCATTCAACGCCGCCTTGACCGTGGCCAGCAGCTCGGCACTGGCCTCCCCCTTGCCTTCGGAACTCAACACCGTGACGGTGACGTAACACGGCGCCGGGCTTTCCGCCGTGGCGTCCATCACCAACCCCGAGGCGTTACGGGCATGCAGGATGTAGCTTGCGCGCGGACCGGCCGTGGTCAGCCCCTCAAAGGCCAACTGGATGCGCTCGCGAAACGGGTCGTCCTGCTCCTTGACCTCAGGCACCGGCGGCACCGCCGACAGATCCTCGGCCTGAATCACCAGGCGATCGAGGTTGTAATTGGCGCCCAGGTGATCAAGGTCAGGGCCGATCGCATGGGCCAACAGCAGCGCCTTGCAGCCATCGTTAACCCGGGCACGGTTAGTGACCTTCATATAGGCCCCCACCTCCAGCACCTTAACCACCGGCTCGCTCTCAATCGGCGCGCTCCAGTTGTCGCCCATGTAGCCGCGAAACGTGCCCAGGGCTTCGTCATAGGTGTCTTCGAAGTCCAACGGCTCCAGCACGTCCGGCGCCGGCAGCGCCGACAGATCCACGATGCTCATACGCTCACCTCAAACAGAAAACGGTCGCCGAGGTATTCGCCGGCAATGCTCAGATTGATTTGCCCGCCCAGCACCGAGAGTGCGCGGACGCGCTCCAGCTTGACGCGCGGCTCCCAGCGGCTAATCGCCCGGACCGCCTCGGCTTGCACCGAGCTTTTCCAGCCTTCGTTAACCGGCATGTCGACGTACAAGGGGACATTGCTGCCGTATTCCGGCCGGTGCCGGCGACTGCCCACCCGCGTGCCCAGGATGTCGGCAATGCACTGGCGCAGATGCGCGATGCCGGAAATGGGTTGGCCGGTGTGGCGATCCATTCCGATCATCTAAATCACTCCTTCAGCGGCTCGAATTCTTCGTTGGCTTTCAGGAACTTGACGGCGTCGGTATCGGACGCCAGCACTTCTACCACCCCTTTGTTCACCGGCAAGGTACGGTCGGTGTCGGGGACGATCAGCAGCCGCGACGTATAGACTTTGTCGCGGAACTTGAGCAGCTCCGATGTCGCCGATGCAGTAAGCAATAGCGGTTCCCGCATCGGTGATGCGGACACTTGTTCATCGGAAACAAGTGCGTCGACGATCTTGGCCATGTGTTTCTCCAGGCATGAAAAAACCCGCACTGGGCGGGCTGTCGTAAGTTGAAATTAATGCGTGTGATGGTTGCTGTTGCCGCCAGCGTCGATGATCGCGCCGGCACTGGTGATGCCCTTCGTGACGTGTAACGCACCGTCGATGGTCACCGCCGCCTTTAGGTTGATGTTGCCGGTGGTCACGTTCACGGCGCTGTCCGTTATAACCGCCTCCGTGCTGGCGACTTTGATCGTCACCGTACCGCTGGGCAGGGTGATGCTGTAGCTCTTGGCCTGCCAGTCGTAGATCAGCGAACCACCATCATCAAAGCGCCAGACTTCCACATGATCTCGGTTATCCGGTGGTGCGCCGGCATTGCCATACAAGCCTGGGATAAACGTGCCTTGTGCCACGTCACCGCTGGCACTGACCAACGTCCCCTGCTCCAACATGGACGGCGCCCGCCAGTGCCTGGCCTTACCGGCAGCGATACTGTGCCAGCGCACCCACGCGCTGACCCATTCGCCATCCGAAACGCGGCACACCGGCGGGGAGGCGGTCAGGTCGACCGCCACCACATAACAAGCCTTCACCACCCCGGCGAGCATGCGATCGTGCTGGGCGCTTGCGTAGCCGCTCACATGTCCTCCGCTGGCACAAAGTCCTCTTTGACATCGTTGTTAAATCCGAACAACAGCGAGCCCGGGGGTTGATCAGGCCAAGGCCACTCCTCGGGGCCGACGTACACCTGCTGCGTCCATTCCACCAGCCAGACGGTGTAGCCATCCAACGCCGGCTGGGTCCAGTCCTGCAGAGCCTGAACGAACTCGGCCGGCTCGACCTCCAGCCCCCAGGTCTGTGCCCGCAGTAGGACGGCGAGCTGAGTGGCCAGCTGCACGGCCTGCTGCTGATGAAGCGGCTGGATCGGGTCAACGATGATGCGCGCCTCGAACTTGCAGACCAACGTGGTTTCGCCCGTGCCGATGTCGGTGCCCGGTTCAATCTCGGCCAGCTCCAGAAACACCGCCGGTAATGCGATGCGGTCTTGGATGTTCGGCCAGGCACTCACGGTCTGAACCCCCGGCAGATGGGTCGTCAGGTGTTGCTCGACCGCCTGGTAAAGCTGGTCCAGGCTAAAAGGTTGGTCGGACATTAAGCATTCCTCTTGAGGTACTTCTGTAGCTCAAAGTTGAGCTCCTGTTTCAGGATCTCCAGCAAGCGTTCATCGGCCTTTTGTACCCAGCTTTCAAAGTGCGGTCGGGCTTGCTCCAGAGACACTTTGGCCTTGGCCAACGGAAAGCGACTGCCATTTTCCGCCACCCACCCCGAACTCGGCCCGCGACCCGGTGACACCGTGCTGTCGGGGTAGTCGTCCGCGTTGAAGTGCTTGCTCGCCGTGCGAATCCAGATGTCGGGCTTGTTGCCGTAGACCTTCTTGAGGAACGCGCCCTGGTACCGCCGCCCGGCTACCGACACACCGCTGCCGGTCTGCCGCGCCCGGCCGATCCGGCTGGACTCGATGGCGTTTAGACCAAACCACAGCTTGCCGCTGGAAGCCCCGCCGGAAACCGGGTAGCTGCGCAACCGTTGACGCACCGCCGCAACAGCGATGCGCTCCTGCCGGCTGACGGCCCGGGCGATATGCGTGCGCAACCAACCCAACGTCTTGTTGATCGCACGTCGGTGCGCCGTTGCCGCCGCCTTGGGTACCAACTTGGCAAAGTCCTGAAACGCCTGAAGGTCCGTGGCCGAGGACTGGATAGAAATCATCCCGCCGCCGGCCGAGGGTTTGAAATGGCTACCGACACTCATGGGCGCATCCTCAGGATCAGGGCTACCAGGCCGTCGCCGCTCGGTTCCAGCTGCAGCAGGTCGTAATCACCGCCGCCATCCAAGGCGGGCAAATCGATACTGACCAACAGGCCCTGCACCAGGCCCTGCGAATCGCTAACGCGGATCTCGAAACGCGGCTCGCGTAACCCGGTGTTGAGCTTGCCGAACTTCGGCTGCAACCAGGGCGCGGCAAACATACCGAACACCGGCTCCTCGCGACCCTCAATCCGTGCGGTGTCGCCCAGCGTTTCGAACACCACCGCGTCGACCTCGGCGATCAGATCGCGAAAGCCCACGGTCAGAGTTCCAGGAGGATCTGTGCACGCGGTCGAGTGCACAGGTGCAACGGGTTGGACTGGGCTTCACCGGCCATGCCTTTATTGAACGGCAGCGGCTCGATCATGCTGTAGTAAGGGATTCCCTGAGTGTTGACCGTCTCCATGTAGTCCGCCGGAGCAAACACCGAGATGTACAAATCAGGCACACCCTCAGGGACCAACAACGCCTTGTCGTCGTGGACGAAAGAAACACCCGCCACCTTGCCACGGTAGCGCTCCCAGATAATGCCGCCAAACTCGAAGCTCTCCCGGGCGTCACCACGCAAGGCCGCCGCCTGCTGGCTGTTGAGGTAAGTTTCCTTCACCGACTTGTGAACAATCAGCTTGTTCCAGAAGTTCTTGCCGCAGAAGGCGCGAGAGCCGGTACTGGTCACACTGCCGAGCGCGTCTTCTTGCATATCCAGCGCTTCACCGCATTTAACCCGCAACTCAGTGCTTGGGTCCGCCAAGCCCATGGGCAGCTTCTGACGCTGCACACCGAAGCGGTCATACAGGTCCAGCAGCACCGTCGAACCATCAGCATCAAGGATCAGGCCATTGAGCGCGCCCATGCGCTGGAACTCATGGGTCGCGTCCAACTGACGACGCGCTTTGGCCAGACGGGTATTGACCACATCCTGCACCGCCTGCAACTCGGTGCGGGTACCGAAGGCGCGAATGCCTTGGATCTCGTCGGCCTTGATGGTGAAGCGCTCCGGCAGGTGCACGGTGTTGAACGGGATCAGGTTGCGCTTGCTCGCCGCGACCACCAGACCAGAGCCGCCCCGTTCACCGGCAGGCACCAGGGCCAGGGTATCGCCGTCCTTTTCGATCTGAACGGTCAGGGTGGTGATGCCTTCCTCGCGGAACAGGCCCAGGGCGCTGATGCGGCCCGGCAGGTAGGGTTGATCGTTGAGTGCAGCAGTCAACGCAGTGACGGTAAACGCTTCGTCGTCAAAAATGGCGATCTCGGCCATGGGTACTCTCCAGAAATGAAAAACCCCGCTCAAGGCGGGGTGGATAAAAGTGACTGAGGGTCTTAACGAACGATCAGGAAATGGGCGGCCAGAGCCTTTTCGGCATCAAGATCAAGTCCAGTCAGATGCGCTTCGCTGATCTCAGCCAGGCGCACCACGGCGCGACCACGGCGCACGACGTCCGACTCTCCCAGCGGGCCGAAGAGAATGGCCACGGCGGTCTGGGTGCCGTCTTCGGCGGTCGGGTGGTACGGTGCAAATTCGCCCGTCGCCGTGACCAGACCCAGGACTTGCCCCGGATCCAGCGCCGGGCCTGCTGCAACGTTGATCGATTCCCGCGAAATGTTCCCGGCGCCCTCGGACAGGAGAAATTCACCTGCGTGGATCGGCTCTTTTTTGATGGTCATGTTCTTGCTCCTTTCGCGCCGTGCGCGGTTCCAGATTGAGCCGTTTGTCGCGCGGCCCAGATCGAGGTGGGATCAGGTTGTTTGGCCAGCACCTTGGGTACTGGGTCGTTGTCCAGCGGCAGGCTGTTGTCGATTTCAAAGCCCTTGCCGCTGGTGACAATCTTGTCGAACAGACGCGCTCGAACCGCTGCAGCATCCAGACCCGCCGCGACATACTCGGCGCTGAACTCCGGCAAGCGGGCAGCCACGCAGAGGTCATTCACCGCCTTGGCACGGGCCAGGCCGGCCAGAACAATCTCTTCGCTTTCGAGCTGGGTCGAGCTGAGCAGCGGCTCGACCAGGTTGCTGATGCCCGCCGCCGTGCAGCGCTGGGTGATCATCAGTGCCAACTTGGCCGAATCGACTACCGGCGGCACCAATGGTGGATCGACCGGATCCAGCTCCAGATCCGGATCCGTTTCGGGTGGCTCGTCGAGCTGGGCCAGCAACTCAGCCGGCGCGTGCTGGTAACGCTGCAGTACGCCACCCTGGCCGAGGCAGGCCTTGACCTTGATCCCGTCGCCGACTTCATCGGCCAGACCCAGGGCCACGGCTTCATTGGCGGTGAGCCAAGTTTCAGCAGAGACCAGCCGCCGCAGTTCGACCTCATCGATGTCCGGCGCCTTGGCCTTGTACGCCGCAATGATCGCTTCCATCGTCTGGTCGAGGACGTCGGCCACCTTGCGGAAGTCTTCGGCATCGCCGGCCGCATAGGTCCAGGGGTTGTGAATCATCAGCATGGCGTTGGCCGCGATCACGACCTTGTGTGCGCCACACACCGCCACGCTGGCGGCACTGGCGGCCAACGCATCGATACGGCCGGTGCAACGCTCGCCCAGACGCGACAGCGCGTTGTGCATGGCGAGCCCGTCAAACAAATCACCGCCGATGCTGTTGAATGCCGCGATCACCTCCGAGGTGCCGTCATCCATGGCGCGCAGGTCCTGCACGAACTGATTCGCGGTGATGCCCCAGGCGCCGATCTCGCCATAGACGAAGACTTCGATCACCCGTTCGGTTTCCTCGCCGCTGGCCTGCACGGCGTACCAGGTCTTGTCCTGAACCTGCACGCGCTGGCCAGCGCGGTTGTAAATGCGCGGTCGCGCTTTTTTGCTCATGGTTGCTCCTTGTCGTCGATTGGCTCGACGGCATCAAGGGTGTTGTAGTTGAGGCCCAGTGCTGTGGCCCGCGCCAGATCGGCGGCGTTTTCCTGATCGACAGTTTCAGCGTCGTAGCCGGTGCGCAGGACCATCTCGCTGCGCGAGGCAAAGCCGGCCTGTACTTCCATCCGTCGAGCCTGAACATCCTGTACTGGCTGGATGTAGGCCCAACCTTGCGGCACCCAGCGGGTACGCAGGTAGTCGCGGCGCTTCTGCGCGTAATCGCCCAGCACCAGGACACCGGACAACACAGCCATGTCCATCCAGGCCGCCCGCACTGGCCGGCAGAGCTGGTGGACGTAAACGCTGAATTGCAGTTGTTCCAGGCGGCGCCGAAACTCGTTGAGCACCACCCGTAGCGCCCGGTCGTTGATCCCGCGCATGTCGCCGGTGAGGATCTCGTAAGGCGTGCCGGATCCCGCTGCTGCGGCCATCAGTTGTTGCCGCATGAAGTCCGGGTAGTTATTGCCCGCGTCCGGCGGCTTGGAGAATTCAACCTCCTCACCTGGCCCCAGCTCCTGCATGGTGCCGGGCTCCAGCGCGACCATCGGCGTAAAGCCGTCGCGATCCAGGCTCAGCGGCGCGCCAGTCACCGGATCTCTGGGAACAGGTCCAGACTCCGGCGTAGGCCGCTTGATAAAGCCGGCAAACAGGTTGGCCACTTCCTGGCGGAACAACACCGCGTCGTCATAGTTGTCCAGGCTGCGCAGACGCTTGAGCACCGGCGACAATCGCGGCACTCCGCGCAACTGACCCGGCTCGACCGGCTCAAAGATGTGCAGCACCTGGGAGGCCGGCACGCGGACCAACTGGTTGTAACCAGCGTTCAGCGACGCCGCATCGCGCGGATGCGACAGATACATCCAGTACGCCACCCGCTTGCCGCCTGGGTTGAACTCAATCCCGGCGCGGATGATGTTGCCGGTTTTGGTACTCTCGTATTTGTCGTGCGGGACAAACTCCGGCGCCAGAATCTGGAGCTGCAGCGGAACCGCCAAGCCCTCGTCCAGGCTGCGCGGTCGCAGCCGCACAAAGCACTCGCCCGAAGTTTCAACCGTGCGCGCCACCAAGGCCTGCTGGCCGTAGAAGTCGGTACGATCATCCGCATCCGATTCATCGACCCAATCACCCCACAGTTCCTGCAGCAACTTGCGTAGAGCATCATCATCGGTCGTCGGCCGAGGGGTGATGCCTGTGCCGATCAAGTTGCTAACGCGCTTGTCGATGACGTTGAAGGCATACGGGTCATTGCGAACCGCTGCCCGGGAGCGCGACCGCAGGTTGCGCAGTGCCGGGGTGTTGATGCTGTTGATCCCGTTATCGGGAGCATCCCAGCCAGTGGAGCGGCGCCCTTCGCCGGCGCCTTCGTAACTGGCCTTGATGTTGGACGGCAGCACAAATCCGTTACGGGTCAACGTCGGAAACTGGCGGGCCATTAGACTCCCTTACCCCCGTGGTACAGCCGGACTACGCGCGAACGTGGACCGGCGGCGCTGACCAGCGACGAGCGTATTTCTTCGCGAGCCTTGAGCAGCTCATCTACCGTGCGGTACTCCACGGTGCGGTCGGTGTACCGCACAACTTTTTCACCGCGAGCAATGGCCGCCTCAACCGCGTCGAGGTGCTTCTTTGTAAAGGACATATCAGCGTCTCTTCAGGTAGCCGCTGGCAGAGCTGCGGCGTTGAGGGGATGCTGCAGCCGGTCGCGATGTCGCGACCGGTGCAGCAGGTTGCGGTGCGGGTCGCGCGGTGACGGCGACCGAAGTTGGTGCTGCACTGGCGACACGCTCGCCCTGAACGGGCTTGATGCCTGTGGCGTCGTCAAACAAACCGGACTGCGCCAACGACTGACGGACCCGCTCCCAGTCGTGTTCCTGATAACGGTTGATGCCCAAGTAATGCGCCATGGCCAGGCAGTACACCATCAGGTCGAGCGCTTCGTTGCGTTCGGCCTTGCCCTTGACCCACTCGATGCGCTTGTGGCCGCGAACATAGCGGGCGACCTTGCGTTCGGCCACGCACTGAGCGAAGAACTCGTCCGGCAGGTCGTTGGCAAAGTGCAGTGACCCCGGCCCATCCGGGAACGGGTAGCGGTTGTAGATCCAGTCTTTGGCGGTGTCGGTACCGACGAACCACAGCTCGGCGCCGTTGCGTTCGGTCTGGCCTTTCCATGTCACGTCGACCATGGACGGGCGCTGAGCGATCACCGGTCTACTCGGTTTGCTTGCGCCCTTGATAGCGAAGACGTTTCGCCAGCGCCGAACGCGGCAGAACTGGTAGACCTCGTCGGTGTGGTGACCGCCGGAGTCGACGCCGGTGGCAAGGATCGCTAAGCCGACGCCGCACGGATGCCGGTACCGTGCCTTGAGTTTCTCGTCCAACACGGCCCAGGTGCGCTCGTCCGCTGGGTCACCCCAGATGATCTGGTGATCAACAACCCAGCGCTCCATGCCGACGCCGAAGCCCATCACCATCAGCTCCAGGCGGTTGGCCTGGACGTCGACAGCACCGGTCAACATCAGCACGCCGGCCGGCATCGCGCCGAGGGTGTAAGTTTCGAGTCGCGCCCGAGCGATCAGCACTTCGGCCTTCGTTTGCTCCTGCGCACTGTCCCAGACTTTGGCGAGGCGGGTGTTGTAGAACACCTGCATCAGCCCCATGTCGCCCTTGGACTGGGCCTTTTTCGCTTCCTCAAATTCCTCAGCGAGCGTGCCCCAAGTCATCCAACCGGTCGGTGAATACAGGGCATTGAGATGAAAGCCAACCGTCTTGCCATCACCTTTACCGTGGGCACGCCACTCACCCCGGGCGAGCATATCGCCCTTGTGGTGTTCCTCGATCAGCACGTCGCATTCAGACGCCGCACACTCGTAATGCACGGTGCTGAAGTCTTTGCTGTAGTGCAGCCGCTCCCATTCCAACACCTGCATATGACCGCAGGTGGGGCATGGCACGTAGTAGTGTCGCTGGTCGCTGGACTCGAACAGATCGGCGATCCGCGAAGCGCCCTTGATCGTCGGCGAGCTGGAGAAGTAGATCTTGGCATTGCGGCCGAAGTTGGTCGCTCGCGTCTCCGCCAGGGCGATGGGATCACCTTCCTGACCGACATCGTTCTCCCAACGATCAACCTCATCGCCGTAGATGTAGCGCGCCGACAGCTCCGACAGGTTGGCTGCGGAGCCTGCAGTGGTGACGTACAGCGAGCCGCCTTCGAACTCCTTGGTGTCCATCGTATTGCGCGCATCCCGCGAGCGGGTCGCCGCGACACGCTCCCGCAGAACGGGCGTGGCCTTGATGGTCTTGCTGATCCGACCGGAGACCCGCTTGGACAATCCGAGGCTGGGTAGCAGCGCCAGTATGTTGGACGGAGCCATGTGGATCAGGCCGCCCATCCAGTTGAGGGCGATCTGGGTTTTCATCAACTGCGAGGCCACCATGGTAACCACGCGCCTGCAGGGGTGAGCCGGTGACAAGCAGCGCATAGGCTCACGAGCATAAGGTGTCCGTGAGGTGCGGTACTGGCCTGGCTCAGGGGCGCCGGTGTCTCGCGGGATCCGCATGTACTCGTCGGCCCATTCGTCGATCCAGAGGTCAGGGTCGGGGCGCAGTCCACGGAAATAGTTCTCACGGTACACCTTTGCACCGTCAGAAAATTCCGTGTGCATGGGTTCAGTCCGGTGTCAGGGCATGTTCTAGATCTGCTGAAGAGAGGCGCTCGGCCTCTTCCAGCGTTTTACGAAACGTGGCCGCTAGATGTTTTTCGATCAGCCAAGGATCGGTCATGGTGGCAAGGTCGTGGGACAACTGAGGCAGCGGCCCGAACAACTGATCGCGCAGCAGTCGACCGGCGTCGTATGCGCCAGTCTCGACCGCTTTCTTGGAGACTAAAGACCCCTGAGCCTTAAGCCGCTCGATCTCGGCAAGCATGGCCATGTTGTGCTCGCGCAGGGCGCGGGATTTTTGGAAGTCCGGCTGCTGGCTGTCACCGGTCATGAGTTGCTGCGGCGCAGCCGTGGGAGTCGGTGCTACCGAAGTGGACAGTTGGCTGTAAACGTCACGCTGAATCCGGTCCTGTTGGTGGCGGTCGGCAACGGCGGCCTTACTGGGGTCGGCGGTGTCGCGAATGAGCGCTTCGGTGGCATGCACATCAACCTGTTTGCCGTTGGGTGAAAGCACCAGCCGGTTGTTGTCTTTCAGCCAGGTGATGTAACTCGGTGACCTGCCGAGTCGGGCCGCGAAGGCGCTCTTTGACAGGTAGGTTGGTTCTGTCATGAGTCCTCCTTTTCAACGTATTTCAATGAATCCTTTCAAGATTTCAATGATTGAAATTTCAGTAAGCTGGCGGGCCTGCCGCTAACAGTTTCCCGCGGGTTTCCGACCCCGTACCCCCCGAATAACCCCAGGGTCCCCGGCAGTTTTCGGCGGCCCGCCGCGGTTCCTCACCCCTGTTCGCCACTGGCAGGTGGCACATCGGAGACGCCCAGCCGCTTGGCGGCCCAGCGTTCGTACAACCCGATGGCGACATCAGCGCCGGCCATCGCGGTAAGGCAACCCAAGCTGCCGGCCGTCCAGATCGTCATGCCCGCGCCGATCATCAGCATCATCGCCGACACCCCGCAGACAATGCAGGCACCGGACCGAAGCGCAAGGCGCCGCAACAACGCCCAGCCCCGCGCGCCGTCCTTATCGGCTCGCCACATTTCCCCGCTCACGCCGCCGACCAGAGCCAGGACGATCACGAGCCAGATCGGCATCTCAGCCAATGCTTGTTGTTCAGTAGTCATGGTGTGCCTCAAAAGAAATAGCTGAGCGCTGGAAAAAGAAAACCCCGCCAGGTCGGCAGGGTTTTCAATGTCCCGGTAAGGGCCGGGGCAGAGTGCACAGCACGTGCTCGGGGAGCGACTCAGGCGCAAATCGCAGATCATGGCGACTTTGTACCTGCCTTCGGAAAAACCGAAAAGCAGTGTTTAACGGTTGGGCCGAGTTCGACCGCAGTTCGACCACACTTCGACCACACTTCGACAAAACACCCAGACGAACGGTATCACCGGACTACACAGCGTGACGCAGCGGGGACGCTCGCGTGAGGTTCTTCTCAACTGATCCACCTTCCCGGACATAGCCCCGGGTAGTGCCGGCCCGCGCCGTTAGAATCGAAAGCACGCGTAAATGAAGACGTTCTACCCAGTTGCGATAAGTCCGGTCAGCCCCTTCGGCGATACCCAGAATTCGCATCTGCTCTCTGACAGGACTCGCCGGAACATGCAGGTACCGAAGTTCAGCCAATTTAGCCAGTCCCTGGCCGCGAACCTTATCCCGCATCAACTCAGCAACAGCAGCTCCGATCTCATTGCCGATGTAGTCCATGCCGGTGGTGGCTCCCATCAACTCTCGCGAACCTGGTGTACCGCGTGGCGCGCAACCACCCCACTCCATGATCGCCCCCATCTGACTGCCCATCCCCCCACCCAGGCCTAGCCGGTGCTGCTGTTCGCCCCAGTGCACCATCAACGCTTCAATTTCCTCAATCATCGCCCCTCCCCCCGAAAAACCGAACCCAACACAGAAAAACCACAACCAAACACAAACCCAACACAACTAAATCCCTTTAAAATCAATATCTTTAACAATGTTGAGTTGAGTGTGTTGGGTTTGTTGGGTTTATTGGTTCTCGCATAAGAAAAAATTCTTACCCTTGCTTTCGATTCAAATAACGTCATGCATGCGCGTGCGCGATACGAAACCCAACACACCCCGCACAACATCCGCAAACCCGCGTAATTCAAGGCCTGAAATTGTGTGGGGTCTCCAAAACCAACCCAACACACACCCGACACACCCAACACACTTTTAGGGATAGTCATGCGGCAACCGCCTTGATGTGGTCCCAGCTGTCTACATGCCAGCCCGCCAACTTCGCCTTGGCCCGCCAGTGTTCCACCTGCTTGCCCAGCTCGGCCGCCTTCAGTGATGGGGG
Organism: Pseudomonas sp. PS02303; assembly: GCF_029959925.1. Taxonomy (NCBI): domain Bacteria; kingdom Pseudomonadati; phylum Pseudomonadota; class Gammaproteobacteria; order Pseudomonadales; family Pseudomonadaceae; genus Pseudomonas; species Pseudomonas sp. PS02303. The sequence continues at coordinate 13,844 of NZ_JASCOM010000028.1, read as the reverse complement.
TGGGGAAGCATCCGGATCAACAGGAAAGAAGAACGCGCCAAAGCGGCGGTTGTTGCCATCGGTCCAGGGAATGGCCCGGGTTTTATCCACCTCTGAGTTGATGAACAGCGAGAACTTCGTCTGACTCATCACGTGTTCTTTATTGCGCTGGCACCACTCAAGGAACAGCGAATACAGGTCGGTGGACAGACACGGCCCCCAGAGACCGTGGCCCAGCTCGCTGTATTTCCACAGGTGCAGGAATGTCTGCCAACCGGCCCGACTCAAGGCCACTAAGCGCTCACGAGCGTCCGTCGATGGCGGTCGCGTCCGTTGGTTGAAGTCGCCCAGATCGATCGACAACAACCAGCCGTACAGTGCCGCAACACCACCCTGCTCCAGCTCTCGTCCGATCGCCTTTTGCCGCTCGACTGGCAAGGTTTCCATGGGCCACATCACCAGCATTCGCCGATCACTCTCGCTGATGGGCCACGGGAGAATCTCGTTGCTCAGAAACACCGCGTTCATGTGGTTGGCTTCTTCCCAGCCATTTATGAACTTCGATTCCATCCGGACCGTTTTGCCGGTGATCAAGTGCTTGATCTTGCCTACCTGGTTGTACCGCTGATCGCGGCTGACGACCTCTTCGAACACTGACCACAATTTACGGCTTTGCCAGGCGTTGAAGTTGCTCTCCAGCTGCGTCTGGCCGACCGTCGCGGCGTATTGGCCGTAAAGCATGCCGAGCGCATCAGCAAACAGAAGACTCTTACCCGAGCCCTCCATGATCGAGTGCATCAGTACGGCGGTGTCCATCTTGGCCCCCAGGTGCTGCAGCGGATATGCCAGCCAGCGAATCAGCCAACCGGCAGCCGCTTCGTCGTGGTTGCACAAGAACGAAATCAGCCAACGCAGGTTGGCGCAGGCTTCGTCATCACGCACCGGTTCCAGCGGCAGACCATCAAAGGTATTGATGTACACCGCGGGATCCTTGGTCATCGTCGGGTCAAACACGATATGTTCGACGTCCACCGTGCGCCGCTCGCTGCTGTTCAACCACAGCGGATAGGTGTCACCCAACGCCATCTTCACTGCGCCTTCGGCAATGCGTCGTTTCTTCTCCCGGTCCCACACGTCCTTGGTGCCATCGATGTACACATAGCGATCGGTCGGTGGCATGCCCATGGCACCACCCTTTTTACCCGCCATACGCCGGGTCTGTTCGATGTCGCGGACGTGATCATCAGAGATCAACCGCTTGCCCATGTCATCCAGCCATGCTTTGGCCAGCGGCTTGCCAACCCGCGCTTCGAACGCGGACTTTTTCATCACTCGCGACTGATCGCAGTCCCACACGTGTGTGGTGCCCTCGACCAACGCGAAACGACGAAGCAAATGGTCAAGCGTCAATGCCTCCCCCGCCCCCCCGTCAGATGCAGGAGCAGCCTCGCTAGGCACGTCGGCATCAATAGGGCTCGGCACGCTCGAGTCAGCGGATGGGGTCGGGGGAAGATCACTCGGATCAGGTCGCGAGGAACGCTGCATACCCAACATACGCGCAGCGTCCTTCACCGCCTTCGACTGGTCACCGCCGTGCTCGAGCAAACAGAAAACCTCGAAGGCATCATTCTGATGTCCGTTGGCGAGCGGATCTGCGCCGTGGTGCGAATAGACTTTGCCGTCACTGATCGTCACCCCCGGCAGGCCGGTGCTGCTCTGCGGGTAAAGCCACTTGCTGCCACGCTTGATGTAGCCGTGCGCACGCAGAAGCTCTTCGACGTCGTGACAACGGTTGAATTCATCGATCACCGATGGCTGCTTACCCGCAGCGGGCACTATGCGTTTGGCGACCTTTGCCGTCGGCGCTGTTGCTTTGATTGCCCACGGGCACGCCGCTTCGGCATCGCGCTTGAATAGGTCCCAGTTTTGCCAGATGGCCAGCAGGTCGGTGGTCAGCGTCGGCAAACCGTCTGTAACGTTAGGCGGGGTTTTCCAGGTGTAAGGCTTACCGGTACCCGGATGAATCGAAGGAGGGAATACGTCCTGCACCAGGCCGGCACGCAATTCAAACACCGTGAAGCGCTTGAATGGATCGGCCTCCGCGCGTGCTGCGGCTTCCCCAACAACATCGCCCTGCTCTTTCGCGGCCTTGGCTTTGTCCATCAGGCCTTTGAAAATCGAACCGTCAGGGTCATTTTCATTCGGCCAAGAAAGAGAGTGCCGGGTCAGCTCAACGCCGTCCGGCAACTTGAACAACACCCGAAAGCGCAGCGGGTTACCGACAATGGTTGGGTAAACCACCGACATAGCATCCAGATCGACACCCAGCAGCTCATACAACACATGGCGCGTCCACTGAACATCGTCGACGTCCAACGAACAGACGCGACTCGGCCCAAGCACGACGCCGAGGTTATGGTTGGGGTTTCGCTGCCAGAATGCTTCAGCCGTGGCGGCATCAGTGATGTAACCGCCGGGCTTGTTCCAACCCATGCCCTTTGGAGCCTTTTCACCTGGCTCGATGGATACCAAGGCAAGGTCGAAGGTATTGATGTAACGCTTTGCCCATGTGGCGATGGCTGTTCCCTTTGCCAGTTCACTCATCGCCGAGCCTCCCGCAACTCCTGACAGGGGACGCAGGTTTCGCAACCTTCAATCTTCTGCTGTCGAAGCGACGGGATAGGATCGTCACAGTCCTCGCAAAATTGAGCGCTGACACGAGTCGAAGGCACACGGCGACTGCGGTGAAGTGCTACATCAAGCAGGTATTGCGCCTGGTCGTTGGCGCGATCGATATCGTCAGCCATTGTCCTGACCCTCCATCGCTTCCCGGGCACCAGCCATGATGCCTAGTACCGCACGGATCACATCAGCTCCGTGCTTCTCCAGCGCGAGGACCTCATGAAGCTCCCAGACGTTGTCCTTGGCAGCTTCATGCATGCTCGATACGAACTCTGCGGTCTCACCCAAAACATTACCAACCGCTTTGAGCGCTTCCGAGGTTGCGGGTACCGGCACTGGCTTGTACCAAACCACCCCGGCAGGGCGCATCAGCGCATCCAACAGCAATGGATTGGCCGTCAGCCGGACAACTTCTTCCAGCTCGTCCGGCGTCAGCCAGCGGCGCTCTTCGTCGAGTTTCAGTTTCTTCTGAAGCGCGTCGTTATCCATGACCATGTCGAAAGCCAGGGCTGTGATGCCGCCCCGATAATCACGCCCGGCGCGGTAAAGCGCATGACGCAGAGAAAGGACCGGACCAGCGTCCGGCAAAAGATCTGTGCGACTCATAACCGTAAATCCCCTGTTTACGGTGTGGCCGTAGAGTCAAACACGCTCTATTCTACGACCACGACCGATGTGCTGTGCGAATCGTGCTGTGCAGCACGGTTCATCGTTCCAGTCGGCCCAGGGGATTCTTATGGTGAGAGGTCCTGAGCCGACGCGCTGTGTAGCGACTTGCATGTTCCTTGTGTAGCTCGTTACTTCCGGCCTGGAGTTTCTTTGGTGAGAGGTTCAGGCCGGTGTTTCATGTGGCGGTATGGTATGTGCTGCGTATCGCCACCGCTGGGCCGGGGGATTCTTATGGTGAGAGGCCCCAGCTCAGCACCCTTTAAGCTCCTTTGGAGCCGCGCAAATAAGCCCAGTCGATATCTGCGCGAAGCTGTTCGCAAGTGACTGAACCCGCTGACTCTCGCTCGATGCCTACCGCTAAAGCAGCGCTGGCCCGACGATTACCGTAAGAGACCTGCTTCAACTGGCCTACTGACGTACCGCACCGGCTCGCAAATGCATCCAGCGACGCCCTATCAAGACTTTTTAAATACTCGTGCAAGGTCATAAGCACCTCCTTCTGAGCGCCGAGATTAGCAATTGCTAATGCATTGAGCAATAGCAAAACGTAATTTACTGTTTGCTAACGGAAAGCGATGATTGGCGAATGGATATAAAGAAAATGCGAATTCAAGTTTTGCGCGACTTGATGGGTGAAAGATCCCAGAAAGAGTTCGCTGAGCATTACAACCTCGACGCCTCATATCTCTCCCAGCTTCTCAACGGGCATAGATCGCTTGGCGAAAAAGCGGCGGCGAATCTTGAAGCAAAAATCGGCCTCGCTGAGGGAACCCTCACAGCGCCGTTTACCTCGATGCGCAACTCAACAACTGGAACGCCACCTTCGGAGAATCTGTCCGTCGATAGCAACGCCGAATACCTCGGCCCAATCGACGTCTGGGACGACGATACCCCCTTGGATGATGACGAGGTTTACGTGCCTTTCCTTAAGGAAGTTGAATTGTCCGCGGGAAGCGGCCGGACTGCGGTTCACCAGTCGCACAAACAAAAACTTCGATTTGGAAAGATGACGCTCAGGCGGCAAAACGTTCAAGCGAATGAGGCCGTATGCGTAACAGTTAACGGCAACAGCATGGAACCTGTACTGCCTCACGGCAGCACCGTCGGTGTTGATCAGGGCTGTACAACCATCACAGATGGAAAAATGTACGCGCTGAATCACGGCGGTCAGCTACGAGTGAAGACGCTCTACCGCTTACCTGGTGGGGGCTTACGAATGCGCAGCTACAATCGTGAAGAGCATCCCGACGAAGAGTACAGCGCGACCGAGCTCGTCAAAAACGAGATCATCGTAATCGGCAAAGTCTTCTGGTATTCCGTGTTGCTGTAGCCCCTCCTACATCGAAGAACCCGCCATGTGCGGGTTTTTTTTGCTCATCGCAAAACTAAATTAGCATCTGCTATTGCATGTTTATTTAGCTGTTGCTAATTTTGCACTCGTATCTACCTCTCACCAAGAGTACGAGCTATGCAAACCACACAGCAGAGCACCACCCGCTGCCAGGTGTATCTACACCCTGCAGCCTGCACCAGTCCAACAGCCGTTGAAGCTATCCAGCGGAACACTGGCCTGTTGGTCATCACCAATCCCAACAGCCGCGCAATGGCTGTCAGCCCTACTCGCCCTGTTGCCTCTGACGACTTCAGGCCTTGGGGAGGTGACGCCGCATGAGCCAACTTCTTATCGGCCTCGCGGGCCGCGCCAGAACAGGCAAGACCACCGCCGCCAATCACCTGGCGAATACCCATGGGCTCGTGGCTTACGCATTTGCTGACCCGCTTCGCGATGGCCTGATGCACATCTTCAATCTGAGCCCATGCGACTTTGACGATGAACGCAAAGAGCTGACGATCGACTGGCTTGGCCGCTCGCCTCGTGAGCTTATGCAATCCATGGGCACCGATTGGGGTCGCCACCAGGTGCACCCGGAACTCTGGCTGTTGTTGGCCGAACAGAACCTCGAGTTTCTGGGCCAGACCAACGACAACGCCCGCGGATTCGTGATCAGCGACCTGCGTTTCGAGAATGAAGCTGACTTCGTGCGCAAGCGGGGCGGGATAGTGGTCCACCTCTTCCGAGCAGACGCCGCCGAGGTCAACCCGCATATCAGCGAAACCGGTATCGGCATTCAGGACAACGATCTGGTCCTGCACAACGACGGCGCTATAGAAGACCTTACCGGGCAACTGGATGAGATCTTCGGAGCGCTGTGCGCACGCGCAAATAGCGCCGCAGCCTGAGGTCGAACGTCATGAATCGCACCCTGGACGCAACGGCAGCCTTGCTCGGCCTTAAACCTCGAACCTTCCGCAAGCAACTGCGTGAACTCGGCATCCTGACCCAAGCCGGCGAACTGGCGAGCCAGCACCGCGACCAGGGTTATTTGTTTGTCGACTCCCGTAGCCGCTGGAATCCGAACATCAACACCTTCAGTCATTACGCTGTCGTGATGGTCAAGGAAGCGGGCATTGCCTGGCTGGCAAAGCAACTCGGCATTGAGATCACCACCAAGCACAAGGACGCCGCAGCATGAATCAGAACGCTATTACATCAGCCATTGGCGCCTTGAAGCTGGTCCCAATGCACCTCAATTACCCAACCGTCATCAGCCGCGCCACCTTGATTGGTGCGTCGGCTGAGGCTGTCGCGTTGCTGGAGGGACTTCCACCAGTGAGCGCGGAACTGGCAGAAGTCTTTCGCTGCGTGGATGCCGTCATAGGCGAAGGGCAGATCGCCTATGTCACCCCCACCAAATGCCCCGAATACCCATACGGCGCTGTTGTCGCGGACAAAGCGGGGAATGTCTGCGCCGCTGCAAAGGGCAAAAGCAAAGAAGGTCTCGCCGAACTGATCCGCCTCAAGTTGCTGCCCCCAACGGAGGGGCTCGGGGAGGAAGTGGCGTGAGCGACACCCTTGACCACCTACGCGAAGAGTTTGCAACACCGTGCCCCACCTTGGCCGCAGTCCGAGAGCGTTACTTCTCTCACATCTCAAGCGACCGCTACCTACTACGGAAGATAAATGCAGGCCAGATTGCACTAAAGGTTACTCGCCTGGGAGGTCGGCAGGGCCGACCGGGAGTCTACCTGCACGACCTAGCCGACTACCTCGACTCGCAATCGAAGAGAGAGGCCGCCTGATTCAACGGTGGCCCCTGTCGTTCAGATGCAAACAACTAGCACTCAATGAGGCACAGCACATGAAACCTACAGACACAGCCGAATTCATCGGCGAACTCAACGCAGGCGTCTTCGCCAACCAGATCGGCCACGCCCTTTCCGAAGTGGCGTCGGGCGTGGTGGATAACGGCAAGGTTGGCTCAGTCACGCTGACCTTCACCCTGAAGCAGATTGCCAACAGCCACCAGGTCACCGTCAACCACAAGCTCGCTTACAAGGTGCCAACCAAACGCGGCAGCCGCAGCGAAGACACCACCCTCGACACACCGATGCACGTCAATGAGGGCGGATGCCTGACCTTGTTCGCCGAAGCTCCCCGCGCTGGCCAGCTGTTCAACCGAGACGACGCGCCGATTCACGCGAAGTCCTAAAGCGCTCTACTCCATACCTCTCACCAAAAGGACATTAATCCAATGGAAGCCAAAGCAATTCAGTTGATTCAAGACACCGCCGTTCTGGCCTATGCCAAGCCGCTGAGCACGTTCACCCCGGCGCTGGTATTGCCGTCTGACCAGAAGATCCACAGCATCGAGAAGTTCCAAGCCGCTCGCAGCCGTTTCCGCGGCACGCTTACCACTCACTCGTTGCTGGACTTCGGCAATTACGTGATGACGCAAAGTGCCGAGATTGTCGCATCTGGTTTTGTCGACGCGGAAGCAATGGCGTGCACCGTGATTTTCAACCTGGGCGACACCAAGGCACCGGGGCATGGCGACTTCACCGCGACCCTCAACTTGAGAAAAACCGCTGCCTTTCGGGCGCTGGAGCGGGCAGCCTCCATTCAGTTCGCGCAGAAAGACCTCAGCGACTGGATCGAGGATTGGGCATCGAATCTCCAAGCCCTCGCAGCCGATGACAGTCCCATCGATTTGCGCAAAGCCGCGAGCGCCATCCGCTCCATCAGCATCGAGCAAGCACGCAAAAGCGAACATATCGTCGGCGACATGAGCGCATCTCGTTCAGCGATGGACCAGATTGAGGCCAAGTCCTCGGAAGGTTTGCCTGCTGAATTCCTGTTCACCGTCGAGCCATATGAAGGGCTGAAGGTCCAGATCATCCGCCTGCGTGTAGCCGTTCTCACCGGCGGTGACAAGCCCATGCTGCGCCTGCGCTGGATTGGCGAGGAACAACTGCGCGAAGACTTGGCGCAAGAGTTCAAGGACGTCGTGCAACAAGAAGTCGGAGGCGGCGCGAACTTGACCATCGGCAGTTTCAACCTGGGCTAACCACCACTGCAACAACCCGTCGCCGGCCTCTCACCAAGCATCCCGGCGGCGGGCTCTACTGAGGTTCACAGCACATGCAAACCCAACACCTGATTATCATTGCAGCCTGCTCAATCATCGGCCTATTGCTGATGGCCTACTTCATCCGCCGAGCAATCGTGCGGACCTTTGCAAGGATGGCCGCGATCCATACCGCCGAGCTCAATTTAAGGCGTGAGCATATTGCTGAACTGAGCTCCCACATAGCCAAACTCATTCGAGATCGGAAGGACACAAAGGCCCGCCGTCGACAGGAAATCAAAAACCTGAAAGATGCCTATCTCTCGACCCGAACCCTAATGCAGGACCCAGACGCCCCAATCTTCGGAAAGGCCGACCATCAACTTCTGATGCAAGTCCATGTGATGCTTTTGCTAGCAAAACAGACCTGGCACGCGATGCCGGGAACCGAGCCGATCAAACTGAAGGCTGAAACGCAGGCCCAAAAAGTCCTCGAGCTGGCCGATCGCATCAGCAACGCCCTTCAGCAAGGCGTGCCTGCATGAAAGAGCGCCCGATTCTATTCAGCGCGCCGATGGTGCGGGCCAACCTTACAGACAAGAACCCATTTGTTTGGGCCGTCGAGTTCAAGCAGGTGGAGCCATGACAGCCCTTCGCCGAACTGTTCGATTACGTCGCGGCCAGATGCCACCTCTCGACCTGAATACCATTTGCGACAAATGCAACAAGTCGCGGGCACATGGAAACCACCAAAAATGCAGCAAACAGCGTCAGGCCGAAGGCGTCGCACGGCGCGCAGGAGAGCAACACCAATGAAAACTCCAAGTTTCCAACTTGCTGACGGAATTTTCCCAAATAAGGGAGCTTTCATCGCCGTCTCAGTACCGCCTGCGTGGCTTACACAAAAAGCATTTGAAAATCATCGTGATCTCGAGCCCATATTTTACATCGACCTTCACGACCTTATACAAAAGCGCATAGTTGATGGGCGAAGCCCTCTACATCATCCAAACGCCTCCCAAGCAAAATCCAATATCGCGCTGCTCAGAAATTACGCTGACCTGCTCGAGAAAACCTTCGTTGTTTCAGCGGACGCCGTTGACGAGGATGAGGATGGTGAAGAAGTATTGATAAACAGCGAAAAACCAGATGCGCGAATTTATCTAACCCGCGCGGAAACAGGCAACCTCACCGGCAAGTGGGATTTACTGCCGTGCAGCAAAGGCCACACTGATCTAAGCGCTCAAAACTCAGTCGTCCGCTGCGAAGTGTGTAACGAACAAGTCACCGGAGGGTGGACCAAGGAGGCGATATTTTTTTGGAATCTTGAGCGCGCCAGTGACCAACACACCAACCTCCCAATAAGATGGTGGTGACCTCATGAGTACCCTTGATCGATATTTAAAGGAAGCCGAGGTACTGTCCGTAACTTCACTCTCACACGCCACGCTATGGCGCGAAGTGAAAGCAAAAAGGTTTCCTGCTCAGGTTCGTATTTCACCAGGAAGGGTTGGCTGGAGAGCATCAGAAATCGCATCCTGGCAAGCAGACCCCGCGCTTTGGCAAGTGAAATTCGCAGCTTAAATCCAGCGAAATTGGACAAAGCAATGCGAAGGCGCTAAATATGGCTTTCGCTTTTTTTCGTGGCCAGACATATTCATGACAAGCAATATTGCAGACGAGCATCCCGAACCCGTATCACAAACTTTTGCTGAATTCTTGGAAAGCTCCCCGCCGAACCAGCCGGTGCAAATAACAGACTTAACTGAGCTGAAATGGAATGGCGCGAACCAGCGTAGGTACTTAAAGACTCCTGAAATTCAGATTCATTGTTCAGAAGAGTCCTGCAATGGCGTCAGATTCCATCGCTGTATGGATGGCCAATATACGTTGACCGAAGGTGGAAAACCAATTAATTGCTTTCTTACCTATCTGTGCTCTAACTGCCAAAACCATACTAAAATTTTTTCAATTAGGGCATATAGAGAAGATGGGGGATTCAATGGGCCAATGATCAAGTTTGGGGAAAACCCCGTATTTGGCCCTCCCATTCCCGCGAGGCTACTCAAGTTAATCGGACCTGATAGGGATACTTTCTTAAAAGGCAGACGTTGTGAAAACCAAGGCTTAGGAGTAGGCGCGTTTGTTTACTACAGGCGAGTAGTCGAACAACAAAAAATCAGGATTTTCAAAGAAATTGTTAAGGTGTCCGAAAAAATTGGCGCTCCCAAAGAAAAGCTGACGATCCTAAATGCCGCGATGGTGGAGGGTCAGTTCACAAAAGCGCTGGACATGGCAAAAGATGCAATGCCAGAAAGCTTGCTAATTAATGGACACAGCCCACTTAAGCTTTTATATAAAGCCTTAAGTGAAGGCATTCATAATCTAACTGACGAGCAATGCTTAGGCTTGGCGTCCAGCGTACGAGTAGTACTAGGCGAACTATCCGACCGCTTAGCACAGGCTCTTAAGGACGAGGCTGAAATCACCAACGCCCTTGCCCGCCTGCTCACTCCTACTAAACAGTAGCGAAGAAATACCCTGTATTATTCCTGTATGATCTTCGCCTCATGTTCGAGCCAGGCAGCCCAAACTTCTAGAGCTGCCTGCTTTTCCTTGAAATAGTCATAGCGATCATAGTGCTTGGACGACACATCAGAAAACGCATGCCCCTGGATCCGGTCCCGGATTTCTTTGCTGATCCCCGCCACACCCATCAAGGTTTTGCACGTCCTCCGAATATCCCTCAGCGTGAAAGGACCGGCGAACTCTTCCTTATGCCTTGAGTAAAGCTTGGTGACCGCGCGCGACAACGAATTGGTATGTATTGATTCGGTGAGATCCTTGCCGGAGAACGGGTATGGATCTTTGGCGGTTATCATCGACAATCGCTCCAGACATCCCAACGCCAGCTCGTTAAGCGGCACGGCGTGCGCAGTCCGCTCCCCCGCCTTGCCCTTCGCATCCCGGATCAAGACATGGTCCTTGTGATACATGCTCCGATCCGAGTTCAGTAACTGGGTAGGCCGCTGGCCACCCGTAGCGATAAGGAACTTGATCAGCTCAGACGTCACGATACTGAGTTCTTCCGGCAGCAGGTTCCACAACGTACCCAGCTCCTTGGCGGATAGAGCACGCTCACCAGGTTTCTCCCAGTCTTTCTGAACAGGGACGCCCGTCACGGGGTTATGTTTCAACCCGAACTGAATCCCGTCTTTCAGATACTCCCGAGGGTTGTTTTCTTGGTTAAGCCCGTGCTGAAACGCCGCATGCAGCCGGGCTCTAACACGGTTCGTAAACGTGGTCACACCGGCCTGGATCATCTTCGACAGAATGTCCTTGATGTGGCCAGGCTCGATCAGGGTGGCCGGCAGCTTCGCAATCTCTGGATGCGGCTCAGTGACGTATTTCTTGAATGACCACTTCACGTCATCGTGCGATGCCGCGCCTTCGGCCTTGAGTTTTGAAACGTAGGAATCGAGGAGCAGCGAGAGTGAACCACCAGACGCATCGGTTTCGCCGGCCTCACTGCAAAGGAGCCGCGCGTCGGACAATGTCATGTCCGGCCAATTGCCTAGCTTTTTGCGGCGGATCTTCTGCTGGATATAGCGAACATAATAAAGCTCTTTGACGCCGGTGGTTTTAACCTTGACCACCAGCACACCGCTGCCGCGAGAACCTCGCTGATCGGATCGTGTGTAGTCGGTCTCGCCGGGTTTCATTGATCGTATTTGTTTGTCTGTTAGCATCAGGTAAGGTGTCTGTTAGAGGTGTCTGTTAGCCGGAATTAACAGCAGATTACCTGATACGCAGTGAGACGAGAAATGTGGTTTTAACACACTGATTTATAACGATTTTTATCACTATAAGAGACGGATAAAAATTTACTGATATTCCACGCTATTCAGCTTCCCAAGCTGATAACGAGGGTTCGATTCCCTTCACCCGCTCCAATCGAATTTTTGTCTCACGTTGTTTTTTGACGGGGGATGCAGGTAATGACAAAACCGGCCTTGATGGCCGGTTTTTTTGTGTCTGGGGTTTTGTGTTTCAAGGCGGAATTTAGCGTTTTCGCGCAAAAGTGATGTTTTGTTAGCGTTTTTCTTGCCTCATTAACAGATTTCATCATTGCAAGTCGGTTTCAAACCCCTTGCGAACCATTGCGGCATGGCACAGTGACGTTGCATCTCTCTTGAGCGAAGACTACTATCTCCCAAAACGGGAGGATGTGCGGTGCGTGTGATTGCAAAAGGGACCTTGCGGGAATTCTGGGAAAGCAGTCCGGCTTACACTGACGCCGAAACACCGCTTGTTGAATGGTATCGACATATGGAAAAAGCCATTTATCGCACGCCACAAGAGGTCAAGGCGGAGCTGAGAACGGCGAGCATCCTCAAGGGCGGCAGGGTTGTATTCAACATCGGCGGCAACAAATATCGAGTGATTCTGGCAATCGACTATCTGCGACAGCTTGGTTTCATACGATTCGTCGGCACCCACGCCCAATATGATCAGATCAACGCGGAGACCGTGTAATGGACATTAAACCGATTCGCAGCCAGGAAGATCTGACCGCTGCATTTACTCGTATAGAGCAACTGTGGGGGGCAGACATTGGTTCGCCTGAAGGTGATGAGCTGGAAATTCTGGCGCTGCTCATCGAAAAGTACGAAGACGAGCATTACCCAATGCCGCCCTCCGATCCGATTGAGGCCATTAAATTTCGTATGGAACAGCAAGGGCTGACCCCTCGCGACCTGGAACCCTTCATTGGGACGAGCGGGCGCGTATCCGAAGTGCTGAACCGCAAGCGCAAACTGAGCTTGTCGATGATCAAACGTCTACACGACGGGTTGCGGATACCTTACGAAAGTTTGCTTGCGGGTGTTGCCTGACGTGCAGCCCTGACAAAAAACCGGTCCTTGATAGCCGGTTTTTTTCTGGGTGGGATTCAGGTGATTTTTCCTGCTGAGGATGTGGCAGAAATCTGCGTACAGGCGTAAATCATTGCCAGGACGGGACAGACTGCGCCAGTGCTCCTAGTCTTTCCGCTCTACCATCTGCTTTATTTTTGCGGCCTTTTCAAAATGGTCGAGTTTGTGCTCAGCGATCCACCATTGGGCGGCTTCCATTAAAAGCACGGGATCATCATTTTTGTTTGCAAAGAAAGCGTAGAACGAGAGTCCGACAGTCGGCCCCTTCTGCTCCATTTTCTTGTTGCAGACCTCGATCATCTTTTGCCTCAAGCTTTCTCGCATCATTTCTCTCAATCCATTAATGGTCTCGGTAGCGGCCAAATTCAGTACCGATTGCCCATCTGCCGGGGCTTCGAGCGAAGCCGACTTTCAAAAAGGCAAGGTCCTACACGACGGTGGGAATTGTCCGTAGACTTGCGCATTGCAGTGTTTTTGTCACGAGGCCTATAGTCCGAGCGCGTCCAAAAGACGTATCGGGTTTGGCGACTCGATGACAACGATTCAGATTCACTCCGAGCTTATCGGAGTTTTTTCTGACTGCACTTTGCTGCGCTTTTTTTGGTAGCTGTGCGTGGGAGACCTTCGGGTCTGCCGGTTTCACCGTTGTCCGGTTCGCCAACCTGCGTACAGCTGCCACCCTATTGTTTGGCGACGATCGAGTGGTAGGTGTTTCACCTACTAACGGTAATCACTCATGAACGAATATATGGCTTTAACCAGCAACGCCGACGACCTTCCCTCGCTCTACGTCAACACCACCCAACCGCTGCATTCACTGCTCAGCACCGCCAGTTACAGAATCCGAGCCGTGACGCAGCTTCTTGAAAACCTCGCGATGCGAGGCGACATCACGTCTGACGCGGTGATCCTCAGCGACTTTGCGTTGCTGTGCTGCGTGCCCTTGCGCGACGGTTGCGATGTGCTGGACGTGATCGCTCGACGTATGGATGCGGAATAGTTCTGACGTTGGAGCGGGCGCCTATCGAGGCGCCCTTTGCGAGTCATGACCGGCTGTCATTGGTCACCAAGAGATCGCACGAGCGCTCTATCACTGTGGCGAGGGAGCTTGCTCCCGCCGGGTCGCGAAGCGGCCCCCAAAAAGGGACTGCTGCGCAGTCCGACGGGAGCAAGC